>NZ_LZHJ01000116.1:0-9309 GCF_001690815.1 Gilliamella sp. GillExp13
GGCTGTAATAAAGCATGAGGTATTTTTCAACTTGGCGCCATACCGAAGACTCTATTGGCTTACCATTACCGCTGTTTTTTCGCCTTTTCCTAGCTAGGGTTACCGCATCATGTGCTTGATAGGCTTGATTAGGTTTTGAGTTTCTTTTTATCTCTCGACTTATTGTCGAAGGATGTCTATTGAGTAGCTGGGCTATCTCTTTTTTATTCTTTCCGGCTTGTAATAATACGAAAATTTGGTATCTTTCCTTCCTAGAAAGGTGATTATAATACATAGCAATCTCCAAACTGTGGTGGTGCGAAGGTGCTAGTATAAATCACCTTTCTACTTTCTTCACTCCACCGTGTTTAAAATTGCACTTCATGTTTGAATCCAGGGGGCTAAGTGACGATTATTTTCGAGTTGCTTTTTGAGTTACTCTTTGCCGTGTTGTTTTAGTCTGTTGATTAAGTTTGACTCGTTTAGGTCTTACTATTCTTTTGTCAGAAGAAGAACTTGTGGTGAAACTTTTAGATTCAGGTGACAAACCGACTAGTTCACGTAAGTAATTGACTGAGTCAATACCAAGTTCTAGCCAAGTTCCGCGTGATAATCCTTTGGGTAAAGTGATATTGCCATAGCGAATGCGTAGCAATCGACTAACTTGCACATTAATAGCTTCCCACATTCTACGAACTTCTCGATTACGGCCTTCTGTTATAACTACATTAAACCATTGGTTAATTCCATCACCACCTTGTGCTTTAATTGATTGAAATGAGGCTGGGCCATCTTCTAGTTGCACCCCTTTACGAAGTTGGTTAATTTGTTGATCAGCCACATTACCAAATACTCGCACTGCATATTCACGCTCAATCTCGTGCCGTGGATGCATTAATCGATTAGCTAATTCACCATCAGTTGTGAATAATAATAAGCCCGATGTATTGATATCAAGTCTGCCAATGTTCACCCAACGAGCATTTTTTAATCTAGGTAAACGCTCAAAAACCGTCGCACGTCCTTGAGGATCATTCCGTGAACAAATTTCACCTTCTGGTTTATAATAAGCTAGTACTCGGCAAACTTCTTTTTCTTTACTTCTTAGCTGAACTAAATGACCATTGATACGAATTTTCGGATTGGCATTAACATCAACCCGATCGCCTAATGTGGCAATTTTTCCATCTACACTGATTTTCCCTGCCACAATCATGGCTTCAATCTCTCGGCGTGATCCATTACCTAAATTAGCTAATACTTTTTGGAGTTTTTCAGTATTATCATGTACCGATGTTTTGCGTGTAATAGCTGGTACTTTTGAGGTTTTTGGTTTTTCATAGAGTTGCTTTTCCTTTGCTTTAACGCTATTTGTCTTTTTGCCAAGTTGTGGGAATGCTGATTTGCTATTTTTCATAAAATCCTCGCTGTTACCTTCTCAGGTATCAATTTTCTATTAGCTATATTGTCGATATATTGACAATAAAAAATGGACATTTATTCGAATGGCTTAGTGTCTCCACTTCCTTTGCGAATAATTGTTGGATAGTCATTAGTCAAGTCAATTACGCTGGTAGGTTGTTGACCTATATAACCACCGTGCACAATCGCATCAAGCTGATAACCTATTTTATCTTCTATTTCGTCGGGATCGGATTGCGCTTGGTCATCATTAGGTAAAATTAATGTTGCAGTCATTAATGGCTGCCCTAATAATTCGAGCAACGCTAAATCAATTTTATTATCAGGAATTCTTAGTCCAATTGTTTTGCGTTTTTCATTCATCAATCGACGGGGTACTTCTTTACTTGCCTGTAAAATAAAAACATATTTACCAGGGGTATTATTTTTTAGTAACCGAAAAGTTGTGTTATCTACAAAAGCATAACTAGATAGTTCAGAAAGATCACGGCACATCAAGGTAAAATTATGATTTTTATCAAGTTGACGAATTTGACAAATTCGATCAACGCCTGACTTATTATCAAGTAAACAACCCAGCGAATATCCTGAATCGGTCGGAAAAGCTATAACACCACCATCATTTAATATGTTGACAACTTGATTTAATAATCGAGTTTGCGGATTATCTGGATGAATATAAAAAGTTTGACTCATAATTTTCTTTTATACCAATTATTGTTGTTAATCTGATTTGCATGATTAAATTTTATATTGTTAATCTTATGATAAAGCACGAATATAAATCCATTGTAATCCAGATTTATTTAGAGTTTCCAATTATGCCAAATTGGTATAACACTACCGGGCAATGGGGTTGTTTTACCTAAATCTAAATAGGTGTCAACACCATGAAAATCCGATCCTTGTGATGCTAATAGTTCAAATTCATTGGCTAATTTAGCTAATTTTTGTAAATCGTCTTGTGTTTGCCTGCTTTGTGAAACTTCAATTGCATCCCCACCACTAGCTTTAAACTCACTTATTAATAATTTCAATTTAGTTAAAGAGAGATCATAGCGACTTGGATGCGCAAGTACTGCTTGCCCTCCTGCAGCATGAATGGCATTAACCGCATCTGAAATACTACACCATGTTGCAGGTACATAAGCATAACCACCTTTGCCTAAGTACGTTTTAAAAGCGCGTTTGATGTCTTTAACATAGCCGTTAGCAACTAAAAATCTTGCAAAATGGGCACGCGAAACAATGTCTCCTTTTGCAAAAGGTTGTGCTTGTTGATAAGCGTTTTCAATGCTAACTTTAGCTAATTTATGGCTTATAGCCAACGCTCGATCGATTCTTCCTTGTTCTTGTGATGATAGTAGTGCCATTAACTCAGGATGTGCAATATCGATATTTAACCCAACAATATGAATTTCGTTGTTTTTCCAAGAAGTTGATATTTCAACACCACAAGCTAATTTAATAGGTAAATTTTCGTTAGCAATCGTTTTTTGAGCTTCGGGTAAGCCTTTAACTGTGTCATGATCGGTAATAGCCAAAATAGCAATTTGGTTATCCACAGCTCTTTTGACAAGATCGCTAGGCGTTAAGAGACCATCCGATGCCGTAGTATGTGAATGTAAATCAACGATCATTTTTTTCTCGAAAATTATTTTGAAACGTGTAATATACCACACAATTTGCATGACCACTAAAAGGTATATTATGAAAGATCAAATTCGCCTTGCTCAACAAGGTACTAGTGCGATTATTGAGGAACTATTAGAAGATGGTAGCGATCCTCATGCACTTTATATCATCGAACATCATATTTCATCACAACATTTTTATAAATTAGAAAAAGTAGCATTAGAAGCCTATAAATTAGGCTATGAAGCAACCGATCCCGATGAAGATATTGACGATGCAGGCAATGTTGTTATCGCTTTTGATATTGTTACCGAAAGCCCACTCAATGCCGAACTAATAAATGCACAAATTGCAGAAATCATAGCACTTACTACCCAATTTGGCGTCACATATGATGGTTGGGGCACTTATTTTGAAGATGGGAATGATGACGATTTTGATGAAGCTGAGCTTATGGAGACACTTCATTAAATATCATCAACTCCCTTTCTTAGGCTTTATTCTTATCCGATAAACGGATAAGAATATTAGTGCTTTAAAGCTTAATTTAGCTTTTCTATACGACTTGTTCTTTTTTGATCTGATGAAATACTACGAATAGAGATAGTGTCATCTTTATTAATTGCCACTGGAACAATATAACGTTTCCAATTTTTTCCATTATTCGTTGAATATTCAATGTTTAATCCCGGAAATACAATATTGGCGTTTAATTTACCATCTACAATTTTTGCACCAGGAATAGGTAATCTATAATTTATACCCGCAAGATCAAGTTTAGCTAGCTCTCTTTGTCCAAGTAAATTAGCAAAGCGATTCCAATCATCATGTAACGCTTTGCTATCTACATAATGTGTTTCACCTTGCTGATATTGGCGATCTTTTTGATAAGCCATTTCCCAATCAGCTTGATGCCAAGCCCTTTCAGCAACCGCTAGTAAACGAGGAAAAGCCATATATTGCATTTTGTTATCACTACGGATATCTTCAGTCCAAATTTGTGCTGATAGCCCATAAGCACCTGACCAGTTCATAGTACCTTTAGCTGTAAATGGATTACCATCTCGGTCAACCGAAGTTTCAGCATTTTGTGGTAAATTATTGGGCGCAAAACTAAATATTTTACGTTCATCACTAAAACGTGTTGCCCAATAGTAACCACTTTCTTTTGGATTCACTTCATATGGCATATCTAAATAAACATAGTCTGGATTAGAGATAATCACTTGATAACTTTTATTTGTCCATTCATTAACTGAATCAAATCCCCCCCAATATAATGGGTCCCAAAAGTTAACTGTAACTTTATCGACTGCAAAAGATTTTGCACTTTCTGCATGTTTCATACCATCTTGCCATGCTTGCATATGGTTTATGCCATGATCTTTAATAATGGTACTGACTTGTTGTGCAAAATAACTTGGTAGATGCTCAATATCTTTCACTTCGCCTTTTCTCACAAAAATTTGACAAGCTTGTGATTTAGCCCATGGATGATCTTCAATACTTTGATCAATAGTACCTTTAATATTAGTTTTTTCTTTTGCTTGCAGATCTTGATAACCTGCACCTAAACGGATATTTTTAGCTTCATCACCACCAAAATGCCAAGTATTAAGTGGTTGCCCTGCTTCAATATGCATTTTTGCGATTTCATCGATAACTTTATTAACAAAGCGTTTAGATGAATCAAGACAAGGATTCAAATAGCTTAAGCGATTATAAAATTGTACCGTTGTGGTATTGGATGTATCGGTTGGATCAACTAAACGATACTCATTAGCTTGTTGCTCTTTTCCTTCATTCATTAGGCGTTTATAACGTGCTTCCATTGATACTATTGCGGCTCTGGCATGTGCAGGCATATCGATTTCAGGAATAACCTCGATAAAGCGTGCTTTTGCATATTTGACAATTTCAATGTAATCATTACGACTTAAAAATCCTGATCCACTTGTATTACTATCAGGTCCCGAACCTAATTGTGGTAATAAACAATTTTGCTCCGTGAGGTCGTGACAGCGTTTACTACCGATATCAGTTAGCTCAGGTAATCCAGGAATTTGAATTCGCCAACCTTCATCGTCACTTAAGTGAAAATGGAATTTATTCATTTTATATTTTGCCATTTGATCTAATAAACTTAATATGGCTTGTTTAGATTTAAAATTACGCCCAATATCAAGCATAATCCCTCGATATGTAAAACGTGGCGAATCGACTGCATTTAACGTTGGTATTGAATTAGCATGATTTACAGGAATAACAGATAAAATTGACTGAACTGCATAAAAAATTCCTGCTTCATCATAAGCGGTGATTAATGTCTTATCCTTTTTGATATCTAATTGATAAGCGCCAAATTTTTCTTGCTTAAATTGTTTAGGATCAACGGTTGCTTTTATTTGATAACCTTTTCCTGTTACTGCAATGTTTAATGCTTTAAATTGTGCTTTTAAAATAGCTAAACTTTCTTGATTTAAACCATTAAGGATCAAATTAACTCCTTGCTGATCAATTATAACATCCTCTTTACCTATTGTAAGTTTGCTTGGTGTCGGTAAAATTTGCCCTCGTAACGATGATTCAGATAATTTATTAATATCGGCGTTATATTCAAAACGGTTAGCAGGCGTCATTAAAATATTGTGATCATCAGCCGTTCTTTTCCATTGTTGTTTTATTGGTGCAACAAATGCCGATAAATTGTCAGAATCAGTGTTAGTGTTAGCAATAATTTTGGGTTTAGCATCACTGGAAGTTACATACCAACGTGGCATAACATCACTTTCACTAAGCATCCAATATTCCCCAATAATTGGAATATTCACCGTTGTATTGGCAGGAAAACCAGTGAACTTTTCTGTTGGCTCGAGCTTATGTAAATCACCTGTAATATGGGTGATTTTAAACTGATCATTGTCTACAGATAGAATCATTCTGATATTATCAAAATAGATAGCCCAATCTTTATTATTAATGGCTGTTCCAGTATTTTTAAGTGAAATCATGACGTTATTACAAGAAGCCCAATCAGCACCTAAAGCTGAACAGTTAACGCCATTTGAGTTTGCTTGATTGTCGACAACTTCATATTTAACATTAAGTTGAGAACTAATCAAATCAGCAATTTGTTGAGAAGCATGCACTGATTGAATCGCACATATATTTAACAAAGAAAGGATTGAAGTTGCTAATATCGTTGCCTTAATCTTTTTCATCTTTTTTACCTATTTTTGTTTAGCACTAAAAACAGTGAATGGAATTGTAACAATAAATTTAATGTCCCGTTCATCTTGGAAGATATTACCGTATCCACCACCCCAGCTCGGTATATTTGAATGGTTATTATATTCGGTATAGTGCAATTGGAAGGTTGTATCTTTTGCCCAACTTTCTTGCACGGTATAACCTAAATCAAAGTTATATGCAGATTCAATCAAACGCTGTTTTTGATTGTATTGACGATTAGTGCTAGGTTTTGCATCCCAACCATAGGCATAAGACGCACCTGTTTTCCAACCCGCTAAATAATGAGATAGGTAACTTAAATCATAAGTCACTTCAGCAAACACTGCTTTTTCACCATTGGCATTGAAGTCTGAGCGAGAATTCCACCATATATCTAAACGACCATTTGATGAAGCATAATCAGGTGTCATACGCTGTAAAAAGAATCCCTGTTCTCCATCAGCTTTAACCGAAACGCCTTCAAATCGTAGACCGATAGCACCAACTTGATAGCCTAATGTTGCTGCTTGCAACCACGCCAAGCCATCATATACATCTGTACCTTTATGCGATTGATCTTTAGCGCCATAAAATTGGTAGCTCATAATCATAGGATTATCAAACACTTCCATTTTATAAGATACTTTACCAAAAAATTGGTTCATATAATTTTGTGCTTGTCCAAATGCACTTTCTAATACTAAGTCATTTTTAAAGTCATACTTCAAACCGGCAGAATGTAAATAATTAATTTTTTTACCTTTTCCCCACTGTTTAAATTCATAAAGCCGTTTATACCAAGGTGCTTTATATTTATCACTCCACATATATGACATCGACAATGCTCCAGCGCTATCAAAATCAAGAGTTGCCCCTACCTCAAAACCTCGATAAGTACCTGGTAATAAACTCCAGTGTGGTGCAAGTAACGTTTGACCTGAGGGTTGAATATAACCTGCTTTTACCCAAAATAATTCGTCAATTTTAAAATTTGCTTGTGCTTTATAAAAACTAAGTCCACTGACATCTTTCTTCCAATCCTCATCCCAACGGGTATGAGCACCACTAAATCCTATTTCATTTGGGTGTCCATTACCGCCATTACTGACTTCCCAAGCGCCATAACCACCAAGTTCAATAGCCAATCTATCGGCAATATAGCCTGATTTAAAATCCAAATTAGTATTGAATGAAGTGTGTCTTAGTTTTTTTTCATACTTATGTGTATCAATATCTTTGCGTTCACGATCACGATTCCAGAAAAAGATATTACCAGTTAATGAAGCATCATCGAAAAAATGATTTTCATAGACGGCATCAACTGGAGTTGTTACCCCCATTAAAACAGAAAAAGAAAAAATAAGTTTAGTTAAAAGATTTAATCGGTTAGGTATCATTTTTGCATTATAAATATTCATATTTATTTTCCTAAAATAATGAAATTATGCTATTTAACTTACAGTAAAACTTATTAACATATGATTATTATTAATAAATTGAACTTCAAAGTAACTTTTATTTTAAACATTCGAAAACTAAGCTTTATTTAGGAACATATTTAAATTCAGATATGAGGTAAATATGTATTTTTATAATGCATAAACATATTTTATCTAGCAAATTAAACACTCTAAATCGTGATCATAATCACTAAAAAGATCGATTTTTATGCTAATTTTTAGATAAAAGTCACAACTTTTTTTATTAAAAAAAATAATATAACGGACTTTTTTAGAATTTTTTAAACTTATGACGGTATAGAATCCTGAATATTTTTTACAAAAATATCACCTAAAATATAAACCTTTGTATAAATATCCCATTGTAAATGACCAACCCACGTACAAAATTACGTTAGTATTAATCATTAAAGTCACATTATTTAATATGTTATGACGATTTTAGAAGATGTTAATGAATATGGATCGGCTACACTAATTAGTACCAGTTTTATAAGGTCATTGTTATGATAAACTAAAAATAAGAGAAGGTAACAACAATGGCAATCGATTCATCACGAAGAGCAAAACGTAGCTTTACTAACGAGTTCAAAAAACAAATGGTCATGCTATATCAAAATGGTAAAAAACGTGCGGATATCGTCGCAGAGTATGACCTCACCAAATCAGCATTAGATAATTGGATAATGCAGTACCAAACTACCGGCTCATTCATCGCAAAAGATAATCGTCGAACTGAAGATAACGAACTTATCGCGCTACGCAAAGAGAATAAACGCTTGTTAATGGAGAATGATATCCTAAAGCAAGCGACGTTGATAATGGGAAGAAAATCGAGTTAATTTTACATAATAAGCATCGATACAGCTTACGTGCATTATGTCGATGTTTAAATGTAACCCGAAATCGTTTCTATTATCAACGGCAATTAACGCAGCAATCACAAGATATATCACTGAGTGAAATAGTGGGTGAAATTTTTAATACTAATTATCGTGCTTATGGTACAAGGCGTCTGCAAGCAGAGCTGAGAAAGCAAGGCATAACCGTATCTCGACGCCGAATAGGTCGAATCATGGCGAAAAATGGCTGGGTTTCGAAATACACCTGTAAAAAATATTGTATTCATACAGAAAAAAGCAATGAATCGCCGGTGGGGAATGAACTGAATCGAGAATTTAATATAGGTCAACCACGAAAGATATTGGTGACCGATTTAACCTATGTAAGGGTTAAACAACGTTGGCACTACCTTTGTGTAATTGTTGATATCAGTAATCGAGAAATAGTGGGGCGAAGTGCTGGCAGGCATAAAACAGCGGCACTGGTCATGCAAGCTATGAGTCAAATTCCAATGAACTTACAGACGATTGAGTTGTTTCATTCTGATAGAGGAAAAGAGTTTGATAATCATTTGATTGATGAATGTTTAACAGCATTTGGAATTAAACGGTCTTTAAGTCGCAAAGGCTGCCCCTATGATAACGCAATTGCAGAAAGCACATTCAAAGCAGTGAAAACAGAATTTGTGTCAAATACTATTTTTGATTCACTGGCGCAACTTAAATTGGAATTTAATCAC
>NZ_LZHJ01000117.1:0-76011 GCF_001690815.1 Gilliamella sp. GillExp13
CCATACCGAAGACTCTATTGGCTTACCATTACCGCTGTTTTTTCGCCTTTTCCTAGCGAGTGTTACCGCCTCATGTGCTCGATAGGTTTGATTAGGTTTTGAGTTTCTTTTTATCTCTCGACTTATTGTCGAAGGATGTCTATTGAGTAGCTGGGCTATCTCTTTTTTATTCTTTCCTGCTTGTAATAATACGAAAATCTGGTATCTTTCCTTCCTAGAAAGGTGATTATAATGCATAGCAATCTCCAAACTGTGGTGGTGCGAAGGTGCTAGTATAAATCACCTTTCTACTTTCTTCACTCCACCGTGTTTAAAATTGCACTTCATGTTTGAATCCAGGTTATTCTAATATATTTTGTTGTATGATGATGGCATCTAGCAATAAATTTAGGGATCAGTTGATGGATGAAAAAATAGAAAAAATCAAATTCAATAAGAAAGTCATCGTTAATGCGTTATTAACGGTATTGAATATTGAAAAAATATCTCCCAGTTTTATTCGCATACAGTTTAGCAGCGATAAACCAGTAAATATCGATCCATTATGGGTTTGTCCGTATTTAAAATTGCTTTTTCCTGATCCTTCAACCAATGTAATTACTTTCCCTAAACTTGATGATAATAATAAAATCGCTGTTGGTGATAAGCAACGTCAGCTAGTTCGTAGTTATAGTGTGCGCGAATTTGAGCGTGCCTCTAATCAATTTTTTGTTGATTTTGCTGTTCATGATACAGGTTTGGCTTCAGTGTGGTCGCAAAAAGCTAAGATTGGTGACCAAATCGGTTTGATTGCGGCAGCTAGCAAGTTGCGATTTACTGATAATTGTTTGGTGTTAATGGGGGATATTTCGGCTGTGCCCGCCATATGTTATACGCTTGAACATCTACCCCAAAATCAGAAGGCTTTTGCCTTTATACAGGTTAATCATAAAAGTGATATAGTGCCGTTGCCAGATAATAAAAATATTAAGGTGAATTGGTTTATACAAAATAGGGATAATCCCTTTCAATTAGTTGATGCGGTAATTAATACTGATTTATCAGAGCAAAATAAGTTGTTGTTTTGGGGAGGAATGGAGCGTTCGTTGGCACAATCTGTGCGTCATGCTATTAAAGATAAATATATACATTTGTCGCCTGATGCTTTTCATATTACTAGTTATTGGCGAGAAGGTTTCGTCGAAGGCGAATTTAAACATCGTGAATAATTAACGGTTACTTTTATGAATATTCTTGCTCATTTACATTTGGCTACGATAGCACGTAGTTCGTTGATTGGTAATACAGTAGCTGATTTTGTTAAAGGTGATCCTTATTTAATTTATAACTCTAATATTGCCGATGGCATTATGCTACACCGTAAAATTGATAGATTGACCGATAGCCTGCTTGAAGTTAAGAAAGCTAAGCTGCTGTTTAGAAAATCGCATCAGCGAGTTGCACCCATTACATTAGATATTGTGTGGGATCATTTTTTGTCAAAGCATTGGGCTAATTATGGTTTGTTGTCGAGTGTGTCTCAATTTAATCAAGTAACAAAAGCTCATATCCAACCTTATATTGACGTTTATCCGGCAGATTATCAGCATTTTATGAATTCAATGTGGCAAGGGGAGTGGCTCGAAAATTATGCTTTTATTGACTTTGTTGGTAATGTCCTTAGTGGCATGGCAAATAGACGACCAAAATTATATTTGTTAAAAGAAACAATTGTTGATGTTAAGCTGCATTATGCTCAATTAGAGTCGTTATTTTTTTTGTTATATCCCAAAATCTGTTTAATAGTAAAAGATAGCACCAGCTAAACTGGATTTTGGTGCTACCAGTTCAAGCCGCTGTGCTTAAACCAGTAGTGTTTTAGATATTTACTGTTAATTTGGCAATATCAGTTTGCCATCCGTTTTTTGGATAATGCTGTTGCTATTTGGCGTTTGGGCTATCGGTTTTAGGTTGTTGTTGGTTATTTGTGGCGCATAACCACTTTTGCCTCCACGAGTTTTAGTACGTACAACTTGGCTTACTGGTAGCGTAGCGTTGTTGGTTAAGTTAGCCCATAACCACTCGATGGCATCTTCGCCATAATAATCAATTGGTAGTAATGTGTTGTCAAATGGGGCTCTGCCATCTAAGTAGCTGGCATTTTCTACTTCAATGTATCGCAGTTGTGATTGTTTACCTTCAACCAAGCTGTTTAATGCGACATAAGCGCGCGATGTATAGTTTGGTAATTGTTTAACATTGTTCCGACCATGGACAATAAAGGTTTTTATACCATGTAAGTTACCCGATGCCATAACTTGTTTTATGCCTTCGTTAACTCGTGGTTCTTGTGATTTTTTATAAACACAGATCGATCCTTTGGTGCCGTAATCGATTGTATTTTTCGTTTGCGAGCTAGAATAAAATTCACGTCTTGGGGTGTTGAGATCTTCGTTTTCAACTAGATCCAAAACCGTTGCATTACGGCCATTCCAAAGCGGTAAATGACCGTTAGCCATTCCCCATATTTGTTCAAACGAAATTTCTTTTAATGGTGCAACTTTTCCTGTGTTGTTAATTGGGTTTTGCTGGGTGCTTGCTACCGAAAAATTGCACATATTTTCGGTGACACTATATTTGCCATAGGCACTAATATATTGATAAGGTAGACCAATGGATTCAGTGTAGTAAAAATAGGGTAGTTGGATGTCCATTTCTGGTGTCCAACCATTTTTATGTAGTTTTTCTAGCGCTTCTTTTGGTGTTCCTGTAGTAAGTAACTTTGCTTTTTTAAGGGCGTTACAGCGCTCTTGTGAATAAAGAAAATAATCCGCATAAGGTACATAAGCATCGTCTTTATAAGCTGTTATGGCTGGTATGGCACATGGTATATATAACGCACCATAAGCACTGTAATTAGCAATAGATTTGGCTTCTAACTTTTGCGAGTTGTTGTTGCCGATTTTGAGTTTAACTGAGGCTTTGTCAAGATTTGGTTGAATTTGTGGATTAACTGCAACAATACCGTCAATCATATTTTGATCATCTAATTCGCCAGCTTTTAATGCTGCTCCACCACCATCACTTGCGCCATAGACTAAAACCAGAGTGTTGTCTTTGTTGAATATAGCTTGATCATTCGGTGAAAACTTAATATTAAGTTCATAAAAAGCAAATTCTAGGGATTTTAATACGTGTTCCCCCCAGCGGGCTTCGGCATTGAGTTGCGAGTGTAGTTGTTTTATAGCATAGCGGTGGGGATATTTTTTAATATATTTTTCTTCATTATTAATCCAAGGAGAAAATAAGATGTTACCATTTTGCACTTCTCCCCATACGGTGAACCCAAGTTTGCGTTCAATATCATAAATGCCGTTACCTAGCCCTTTGTCGTTATATACTACTGCACAGTTGTGACGGAGTCCCCACAATCCACGAATTTGTATATCTTTGGTATTAAATACTCCATCCGAATCACTAGCGGGAACCGCAACAATGCAAGGTTTATTTTTGTTAAAATCAAGTGGAATTTGTAGCAACATGCCAACACCGTCTTGCCTTTGTACAGCTGATATTTCGGTACCTGCAATTTTACCGTCAAACAAAGGGGTTAGTTCTTGCTTTCTAAAACCAAATAGTGTTCCTTCACCAATTTTGGTGTCAATATAGCGATTTAGTTTGGCTTGTCGGCGTTCTTGAAAGTTTGGTTTAGCTGGAATTTCAACTTCTGGCACGATAATAGTGGTTGATAATGGGGTAAACCCAAGTCCAGCTGTAACAAGGTCATCACTATCACCATCATAATAAGCCAATGTATTGCGAACTAGCCACTTTGGCTTTTTAATTGTGTTATCAATTGGGGATGGCGTGCTGCTGTTAGTTTCAGTATTGGTTGTTATAGTTGTGGTTGACGTTGCCGTTTTGCTATCGGCTTTTGTATTGTTTTTGTCAGTACCAGCGTTTATGTTAGAGGTGGCTGATTTTGTGGTATTGGACTGTGCCATTAATGGCATAGTAACAGCGACAAAAAATATTAATGAGGCTAACGTTCTTAATTTTATCTTTTTCATTTTCAATACCATGCAATGTTATTCTGCTACATAAAATCTTAATAAAAAATTAGGTATATGCTAGTTAACACGTTATATAGTTTTAATTTTTTTACGTGTGATTATACACTATATTTTTGTTATGCGTTATTAGGTAAATTGAGATTGCAAATTGCCCAAAAGGCAGCAATGATTTTCTCTGATAATCTTCTTTTTTGTACACAAATACCAACATCAAACGGTTCCATTAAGTTTGTTGACCATTCGGTTATGCGCTCTCTGATTCGTTCAGGGCTATTGTCCATTACGACTTTAGGTAATAAGGCTACCCCACAACCTAAAGCAACCATCGATACAATGGCTTCGTGTCCTGCAACCGTAGCATAAATTTTGGGATTGGAAATTTTTCTTTGCTTAAACCATAAATCAATACGGTGGCGACTAGGGCCATGTTCAGGCAATATAAAGGGAATATTATGCCAGTCAGGCTGTTTTTGATGTAGTTTGTCACTAAACGTGCTATTAAGTTTAGGTATTAGCAATACCATTTCAATTTCGCCAAATTTTAAAAACTCAATACCCGTAGGGAGCTGTTTTGGTTTACCTGCTATAGCTAAATCGGCTTCATTTGCTTGAATTTTCTTTACAGCGTCAGCAGCATCACCCGTTGATAGTTTGATTTCAACTAGTGGATAGTGGATTCTAAAGCGATCAAGTATTTCAGGTAGATGGCTATATGCAGCGGTGACTGAACAAAATAGAGTGAGCTCACCGACAATTTGTTGGTTAGATTGATCTAAATCATATTTTAGTTGTTGGTGCATATTTATTACTTGTTGAGCAAAACGTTTAACTTTTTCGCCCTCCGAAGTGATTTGTACTTGCCTATTGTCGCGAATAAATAGCAGGTGACCAAAATGTTCTTCAAGTCGTTGGATCTGCCTTGATAAAGTTGATGGACTAACATGCATAGCATTTGCTGTTATACTAAAGTGACAGGTTTCGCATAAATGTAAATATAATTTTAAATCACGAATGTTCATAGCAAATTCCAGTTTTATACTTAAACACATAGTTACCTGAAACTTTTTAACAAAAAGCAGTAAAATAGTGCATTACTTATCTTAAGGTAAATATTATGCATAGATAAATAAATAAGGCAAATAACGTTACATATAACATCAATGGCAAAATGGACAGATACCTGCTAAAATATACGATTATTTTTGTGTGGGTTAAAACAGTTTTATGACAGAACAAACTTATTTAGACGAAGTTAATGCACGTCGCACTTTTGCAATTATTTCTCATCCCGATGCTGGTAAAACAACCATTACCGAAAAGGTATTGTTATTTGGTCATGCAATTCAAACAGCTGGTACAGTTAAAGGCCGTGGCGCTAATGCCCAGCATGCTAAGTCAGACTGGATGGAAATGGAAAAGCAACGTGGTATTTCAATTACTACATCTGTGATGCAGTTTCCTTATAATGACTGCTTAGTTAATTTATTAGACACTCCAGGGCACGAGGATTTTTCTGAAGATACTTATCGTACGCTAACAGCGGTTGATAGTTGTTTGATGGTAATTGATGCAGCAAAAGGGGTTGAAGATCGTACTCGCAAATTAATGGAAGTGACACGATTACGCAATACACCAATTTTAACCTTTATGAATAAGTTAGACCGTGATATTCGCGATCCAATGGAACTGCTTGATGAGGTTGAAAACGAGTTAAATATTATGTGCGCCCCTATTACTTGGCCGATTGGTTGTGGCAAGTTATTTAAAGGTGTTTACCATTTAGCTAAAGACGAAACTTACCTTTACCAATCAGGGAAAGGTCATACAATACAAGAGGTCCGAATTATTAAAGGGTTAACTAACCCTGATTTGGATTTAGCGGTGGGTGATGATTTAGCGCAGCAACTGCGTGAAGAGCTTGAATTAGTGCAAGGCGCATCAAACGAATTTGATTTAGATGCTTTCTTGTCAGGCGATTTAACGCCAGTCTTTTTTGGTACGGCATTGGGTAATTTTGGCGTGGATCATATGCTTGATGGTTTAACAGCTTGGGCACCAACTCCTCAACCTCGTCAAACCGATAAGCGCGAAGTCGAATCATCAGAAGAAAAGTTCAGTGGTTTTGTTTTTAAAATTCAAGCCAATATGGATCCCAAACATCGTGACCGCGTTGCATTTATGCGCATTGTATCGGGTAAATATGAAAAGGGTATGAAGTTACGACATGTACGTATTGCTAAAGATATCAATATTTCTGACGCCTTAACATTTATGGCAGGTGATCGTGAACATGTTGAAGAAGCCTATGCTGGTGATATCATTGGTTTACATAATCATGGCACGATTCAAATAGGTGATACTTTTACACAAGGTGAAGATCTGAAATTTACAGGCATTCCTAACTTTGCACCAGAACTGTTTCGTCGAATTCGTCTTAAAGATCCACTTAAACAAAAGCAGTTATTAAAAGGATTAGTTCAATTGTCCGAAGAGGGTGCTGTACAAGTGTTTCGTCCATTAACCAATAATGACTTAATTGTGGGCGCTGTAGGAGTTTTACAGTTTGATGTGGTGGTTACTCGATTAAAATCAGAGTATAACGTCGAAGCTATCTATGAACTAGTTAATGTGACAACAGCGCGTTGGGTTGAGTGTAGCGATGTGAAAAAATTCGAAGATTTTAAACGAAAATGTGAACAGAATTTGGCCTTAGATGGTGGGGATAATCTATCTTATGTGGCACCAAGTATGGTTAATTTAAATTTAACCCAAGAAAGATATCCTGATATTGAGTTTAGAAAAACTCGAGAACATTAATTGTATTCATTACAAAATAGCGGAATCTATCATTATGTTTAAGCATTTTGATACATCCGCTTCTTTCTTTTTAACAGCATTTTTTTGATGATAAAGTCAAGCGAGTGAATATTATGGATTTGAAAAATAAAAAAATAGTCAATTTAATAATTAGTAGTTTTATTGGATTATTAACTATGACTACTTCACCGGTATTGTTTGCTATTGAAAATAAGCTTGTGAGCCCAGTTTTGTTAGAAAAAGTTCAGCAAAGCGAGCGCGATAAGCGCCAATATGAAGTGGTTGAGCTATCAAATAAAATGCGTGTGTTACTTGTGTCTGATCCTAATGCTGTAAAATCACTGGCATCATTAGCATTGCCTGTCGGCTCGTTGCAAGATCCCAAAGATCAGCAAGGGTTGGCTCATTATGCTGAACATATGGTATTAATGGGATCGAAAAATTACCCAGAACCAGCAAGCTTTTCTCAATTTTTAAGTCGTCATTCGGGGAGTTATAATGCTAGCACTGCGGCACATAGAACGGCTTTTTATTTTGAAGTTGAAAATAGCGTATTTGATAAAGCGCTGGATTATTTAGCTGATGCTATTGCTGAGCCCAATTTAGATCCTAAATTTGCCGATAAAGAACGTAATGCAGTTAATGCTGAATTGACAATGGCCAGATCAAATGATGGTTTTAGGATCGGGCAAGTTAATTCCGAAACTATTAACCCTAATCATCCATCGGCACAGTTTTCGGGTGGTAATTTAGAAACATTAAGTGATAAACCAAGTAGTAAATTACAAGATGCTTTAGTGACTTTCCATAAAGATTATTATTCGTCTAATATCATGGTGGGGGTAATTTATAGTAATCAGTCGATCAATAAATTGGCAAAATTAGCTGAAAACACCTTTGGTAAAATCCCTAATAAAAATATTAATGCTCCAATAGTTGATAAGCCAGCGATCACACCAAATGTGCTAAGCAAACAGATTGCAATGGTGCCAGCGCAACCTAAAAAATTGCTATTTTTACAATTTCCAATGGAAAACAATTTAGATAAATTTGCTGATAAAAGTGATGAATATATCACTTATTTAATTGATAACAGTAGCACCAATACGTTGTCTGATCAGTTACAAAAGCAGGGGCTTATTGAAGGTATTAGTTCGTCTATCAACCCTATCCGTTATGGTAATAGCGGTATGTTGAGTATTAATGTGAGCTTAACCGACGATGGTCTCGCTCAAAAAGATAAAGTTATTGGGGCTATTTTTAATTATTTACAGTTAATTCAAAAGCAAGGAATTTCTGATGCTTATTATGAAGAACTTAAGAAAGTTTTAGCTCTAGAATTTAAGTATCAGGATGTTGAGCGTGATATGTCTTATGTGGAATGGCTATCTGATCAGATGTTGTTGTACCCCGTTAAAAATATATTAAATTCTGATTTTATTGCTAATAATTTTGATAAAACAGCGATCACCGCTCGTTTAAAAAGCCTAACGCCGGATAACGTTAGAGTTTGGATTATTTCACCAAATGAAACAACTAATAAGACGGCTTATTTTGTAGACGCACCTTATAAAATCGATAATATTACTAGTGAGCAAAAAGCGAATTGGTTGGCTTTAGGCAAAAATTTCACATTTAGTTTACCTGAATTAAATCCTTATATTCCTGACAATTTTTCAATTGTGAAGCAAAACCGTGCTCAAGCTCAACCAGCTGGGTTTAGTAAACGGGGTAATCATCTTCATTTTGTTAGTCAATATTTCAAAACTGAACCTAAAGCGGCGATTGTGGTTTCGTTACGGAATAACCAGGCTTTTAGTGATGCTAAAGCAGAGGTCGCTTTTAATTTACTTGATTACATTGCAAGTCGTAATTTAGAACAATTACGATTTCAAGCTAGGGTTGCGGGTATTTCGTTATCAACAAATAATGATAATGGCCTGATGATTTCTGCTAGTGGCTTTAGTCAGCATCTACCTAAAATGGTAACAGCAATTCTTAATAGTTATCGCAATGTGACGATTGATGAGCAAAGCTTAGTGTTAGCTAAATCTTGGTATTTGCAGGAATTGGATAAATCTGAGCATGCTAAAAGTTATTGGTTGGCGCTTAATCCTATTAATGCATTGTCGGTATTACCGCATTATTTTGAACGAGATGAAAAACGACAAATTACAGCAAATATGACTATTGATGAGCTGTTAACTTACCGTGATAACTTATTAACTCACTCAGTACCTTATATGCTTAGCTTGGGTAATTTGTCTAACGAGGACTCTTTAGATCTTTATCATGCCATCCAGAAAACATTAGTGCGTGATGTTGAATTTACTCCTGTTAATAATATTCAGATTAAAAACTCGTTAGAGGCTAAAATAACTCAACATGCAAAAAGCACTGATAATGCTTTAATGATGAGCTATATTCCAATGGGTTATGATCGAATTAGTAGTAGCATGATAAGTTATACTCTTTCTAAAATTATTTCACCTTGGTTTTTTGATCAGTTACGCACCAATGAGCAACTTGGTTATGCTGTATTTGCAGAGCCTATTACGGTTGGTGATTCGTCGGGAATGAGTTTTATCATCCAAAGTAATCAATATGATCCGGCTTATTTAATTAAACGCTACCAAGAATTTTATCCAGTTATGCTGAATAAATTGCAAGCATTATCGAAAAAAGATATTGAACAATATAAAAAAGCGGTACTTGATGAATTGAAAATGCCTCCGCAAACATTGGATGAGGAGTTTGGTCGTTATATGCCTGACTACTGTAATTCACGTTTTGCGTTTGATTCAAAGGATAAAAAAATCGAGCAATTGCAAAAAATCACTAAGCAAGATTTGATTGATTTTTATAAACGTTCAGTAATGCAACCTAACGGATTTGTAATGGCATCACAAGTACTTGGCAATACAACTGATATATTAAAGCAGCCACAAGCAATAACTGAGTATACCGAATATAAGAATGCATCAGCTTTGCAGGCTATATTACTACAGTCGCAGACTAAATAAATTGTTATCAATAATATAAAAGTTAATATAGTAGGAGAAAAACTTAGATAGGAATAAAACATTTTGCCAAAAATTGGCATTGCTATCACCTTGTGATACACTGCCAAAATCCTAATAGTTTGAGTGTATTATGATTACTGGATCGATTGATTATTGTGCTATAGGTCAGCGTCTGCGTGCGTATCGGATTGCTGCCTCTTTGAAGGCTGAAGATGTTGCAGAAAGTCTTAAAATTTCAAGAGCAGCAGTATATCGGTTAGAAAAAGGTGAGATCGTTAAAATTGAAACTCTAGAGCGATTGGCTTACTTACTCGATACGTCTTTTGCTAGTTTACTCGGCATTGATACTGAATATTATTCGAGTGGTGAAGGTTTTTTTGAACGTATGCGTCAATTAGAAGAGCAATCAACTCATATCTATTCTCATTTCGATCCTTTTTCATTTTTATTAACTTCTTCTGATTATTTGTCTCATTTAGCGATGATGTTAAATGAATCGAGTAAACCCGCTGATCCTCAAAAATATGCCACTACCTTATCCATTTTAAAAGATCGTAAAACTCAGTTCTGTCAATCAATTCCAAAAGTTATTAATTTAATCAGTTTACGTAATGTAGAACGTTTTTTACATATTGGTTTGGTAGGCAATTTAACTATTTCGCCGGGTAAAAAATCGGAAAGAATGCTACTAGCACGCAAAGAAGTTTATCACTTAATTCTGTTAATTGAACAACAATCTCTTGCGCCAACAATTGCTATTACACAAGAAGCTATTCCGTCAATTGCTTTTCAGATTTTTTATCAAGATGGGAATCCTATTTCATTAGCAATGAGCCCATTTCGATTAGGTGAGTTACCTAATGTTACTACCGGTATTGCATCGATTACGTCATCTTATGAGGCAATTAAACGGTATCGCCATTTATTTGATAAGTTATGGGAAAATAGTGCTAAAGATAAGCAAGCAATTGATTTATTGAAAGCGACGTTAGAGAAATTTTAAAGAATATTAAAGAGAGTCCTTATGTTATCCTTAACATTACAACCGATAAAAAGATTTAATGGTACTATCAATTTGCCTGGTTCAAAAAGTGTTTCTAATCGTGCGTTATTACTATCAGCATTGAGTAAAGGTAATACACGGTTAACGAATTTACTTGATAGTGATGATGTGCGTTATATGCTTGATGCGCTTGCAGCATTAGGTGTGAAGTACCAGTTATCACACGATCGCACGATTTGTGATGTGCAAGGTGTGGGCGGTATTTTGCAATCCGACCATGCATTAGAGCTTTTTTTGGGTAATGCTGGTACAGCAATGCGTCCTTTAACTGCTACGTTATGTCTTGGAAATAATAATATTGTGTTAACGGGCGAACCACGCATGAAAGAACGCCCAATTGGTCATTTGGTCGATGCTTTGCGACAAGTTGGAGCTAGAATTGATTATCTTGAAAATGAAGGCTATCCACCACTACATATTCAAGGCGGTTTTACAGGTGGTGATATCAAAGTTGATGGTTCGGTATCTAGCCAATTTTTAACTGCACTATTAATGGCTGCGCCATTAGCAAAACAAGACACAGAAATTACTATTATTGGTGATCTTGTTTCTAAACCTTATATTGATATTACAGTCAAAATGATGGCTATGTTTGGTGTTTTAGTTACCAATCACAATTATCAAAAATTTACTGTTAAAGCTAATCAGTGTTATCAATCGTCAGGCGATTATTTAGTTGAAGGCGATGCGTCTTCTGCTTCTTATTTTTTAGCAGCGGCTGCAATTAAAGGCGGTAGTGTTAAAGTAACTGGCATTGGAAAAAATAGCTTACAAGGCGATACCCAATTTGCTCATGTACTTGAAAAAATGGGTGCTAAAATCACTTGGGCTGATGATTATATTGAATGTTCACATGGTGAATTAAATGGCATTGATATGGATATGAACCATATTCCAGATGCGGCAATGACTATTGCTACAACGGCATTGTTTGCTAAAGGTCCTACTACGATTCGTAATATTTATAATTGGCGAGTGAAAGAAACTGATCGCTTATATGCAATGGCAACAGAATTAAGAAAGGTTGGTGCAACTGTTGATGAAGGTCACGATTATATTACTATTATTCCACCAATTAAATTAAACCATGCTGAAATCGAAACCTATAATGATCATCGTATTGCTATGTGTTTTTCGCTAGTGGCGCTTTCTGATACTTCTGTGACGATATTAGATCCTAAATGCACAATGAAGACTTTTCCTGATTATTTCGAACAATTTAAACGATTAAGCGAAGAATGAAATGAATAAATCTGTTCCCGTTATTGCTGTTGATGGACCAAGTGGTGTCGGTAAAGGTACGTTATGTCAAGCATTAGCCAATCATTTTAAATGGCATCTTTTAGATTCTGGTGCTATCTATCGTGTGCTAGCACTTAGTGCGCTTAAGCAAGATATTGCGCTAGATGATGCCTATAAACTTGAACAACTAGCTCTTACTTTGCCGCTAACGTTTGATACGCAAGGCTATGATGTTAAAGTGTTATTAAATCAGGTTGATGTGACTAAAGAAATCCGTACAGAACAAACGGGGGGGGCCGCATCAAAAGTGGCAGCAATTAATTCGGTTAGAGTAGCTTTATTACAACGTCAACGTGACTTTAAGCAAGCACCTGGATTGGTTGCGGATGGTCGTGATATGGGCAGTGTAGTATTTAGTGATGCCCCTGTTAAGATATTTCTTGATGCTAGTGCCCATTCTCGTGCAGAAAGGCGAATGAAACAGTTGCAAGATAAGCAAAATAATGTTAAATTCGCCGAAATTTTGCAGGAAATAACTGCGCGTGATGAAAGAGACCGTCATCGCGCCGTTGCGCCACTTAAACCTGCAATTGATGCTCTAATAATTGATACTACATCACTGTTTATTCAAGATGTTTTTAATCAATCTATTAAGTATATAAACGAAAAACTTGCGTTGTAACTTAAATTATAGCGTGAACCTAGCTCCATTATAAGGATGTATGGAGTATTATAAACAACCCCACAAGACAGGATGTAATGTGGACGTTAAAATTAACTTAAGTATATAAATATGACTGAATCTTTTGCTCAACTCTTTGAAGAGTCTATCAATCAACTAGACACTCGTTCTGGTAATATGATCCGTGGTACTGTCGTTGCAATCGACAAAGATGTTGTTTTAGTTGACGCTGGTTTAAAATCTGAATCAGCGATTCCAGTAGAGCAGTTTAAAAATGCCCAAGGCGAATTAGAAGTTCAAGTCGGCGACGTTGTTGACGTTGTGCTTGACTCAATCGAAGATGGTTTTGGTGAAACTATCTTATCTCGTGAAAAAGCTAAGCGTCATGAAGCATGGCTTACACTAGAAAAAGCAGTTGAAGATGCTGCAACAGTTTTAGGTGTTATCAATGGTAAAGTTAAAGGTGGCTTTACGGTTGATCTTAATGGCGTTCGTGCGTTTCTTCCTGGTTCACTTGTTGACGTTCGTCCATTACGCGATACTTCTCATATTGAAAATAGAGAAATCGAATTAAAAGTTATTAAATTAGATCAAAAACGCAACAACGTTGTTGTTTCACGTCGTGCAGTTATTGAATCTGAAAATAGTGCAGAAAGAGAACAACTTCTTGAAAATCTACAAGAAGGTTCTGAAGTTAAAGGTATCATCAAAAATCTTACCGATTACGGTGCATTCGTTGATCTTGGTGGGGTTGATGGGTTACTTCACATTACTGACATGGCTTGGAAACGTGTTAAACACCCAAGTGAAGTGGTTGAAGTTGGTCAAGAATTACTTGTTAAAGTACTTAAATTTGACAAAGATCGTTCACGTGTATCACTTGGCTTAAAACAATTAGGCGAAGATCCATGGGTTTCAATCGCTAAACGTTATCCTGAAGGTACTAAAGTAACAGGTAAAGTAACTAACTTAACTGACTACGGTTGTTTTGTTGAAATTGAAACAGGTGTTGAAGGTTTAGTTCATGTTTCTGAAATGGACTGGACAAACAAAAATATTCATCCATCTAAAGTTGTTAGCTTAGGTGATGTTGTTGAAGTTGTTGTGCTTGAAATTGACGAAGAACGTCGTCGTATTTCTCTTGGCCTTAAACAATGTAAACCAAATCCATGGTTACAATTTGCTGAAACACACAATAAAGGTGATAAAGTTAGCGGTAAGATCAAATCAATCACTGATTTTGGTATCTTTATCGGTTTAGAGGGCGGTATCGATGGCTTAGTTCATCTTTCAGACATTTCTTGGAATATGCCTGGCGAAGAAGCTGTTAAAGCTTATAAGAAAGGTGATGATATTGAAGCTGTTGTTTTACAAGTTGATGCAGAACGTGAACGTATCTCTCTAGGTATTAAACAATTAGAAGATGATCCATTCAGTAGCTTTGCTTCTAACTATAAAAAAGGCACAATAGTTAAAGGTACAGTAAGTGCAGTTGACGCTAAAGGTGCAACCATCGAAATCGCTGAAGGTATTGAAGGCTACTTAAAAGCACAAGATATTGCTCGTGAGCGTATTGAAGATGCAACAACTGTATTAAAAGTTGGTGATGAAGTTGAAGCTAAAATTGTTAACATCGATCGTAAAACTCGTGCAATTTCGTTATCAGTACGAGCGAAAGATGAAGCTGATGAAAAAGAAGCTCTCGCAGCAGTAAACAACACAGCAACTCAAGAAGATGCATCATTTACTAATGCAATGGCAGAAGCATTTAAAGCTGCATCAAAAACTGAGTAAAAAATATTTATGTAAAGAGTAAAGAGGGCTTGCCCTCTTTTTCTTTTATGGGATAAAATGAAATAGTTACATGCCACATAAATAAATTAGGAGTGATCATGAACAGATCAGATTTAGTAGAACGAATTGTTAACTGGCGAACACATCTTCCTGTTCAACTAGTTGATGATTCAGTTAGAGATATCATTGAACAGATCGCTTTAGCTATGGAAAGTAACGATCGTGTAGAAATTCGAGGTTTTGGTAGTTTTAGTTTGAACTATCGGGCTCCACGTAAAGCAAGGAACCCAAGAACTGGTGGTAATGTTGAAGTGAAACATAAATATATACCTCACTTCAAACCAGGTAAAGAATTACGTGAAAGAGTAAATAATGCTGCAAACGCATAATCTTTAAATTTTACAATTAGATGAAAGCCTTTGAGTTAAATCAAAGGCTTTTTTGTTTTAGCTAGTTTAATTTCTATCATTTAGTTGTACTTACTTATTTAAATAACCTTTACCAATTATCATTAAGGAAAAACCAGTCAACGTTATGTTGATTTAAGTCGTTAAATCCCTCTTTTAAAATATGCAATATTCCGAATAATTTCAGTAAATTTCATTAAGATTGATAATTAAAATGGAACAAAGATCGAAAAAATCTACATCAATTATTTTTTTATGATATCAAGTGATAGGCTTATATTGTTCAATATAAAGATGGTAAGTATTAGTGCAGAAAATTTGTTCTTTGGATTTAATGGCTATCATGTTTTCATTAGGTTGTTTACCATTACTCTTTTTGCCCCATTTATTGTCTGATCTATATTGGTGTTTACTTGCTTTTATCTTGTTTTTAATTGTGTTAATCGTTCCTGTTAATTTTCGTTGGTATTTATCTGTTTTTGTTGCATTTAGTTTAGGTTTTTTGTGGTCAACTGCTTATTCTAAGCAATATTTATCCAACATTTCCCCTTATATTGATAAAACGCTAGTTGTTCACGCCAAAGTGGTTAATATCAATACTCATCAGGCAGCAATGGTCAACGGACCTTATTACATGCCATTTTCTATTTTTTCCATTTCAGATGTTACGCTTGCAAAGGATGTTCCGATTTCGGTTTACTGGGATAGGTTAGATCACCCTAAATCTGGGGAAATTTGGCAATTGACACTAAAAACAAAAGTTGTACATGGATACTTAAATGATGGAGGATTTGATAGCCAACGCTTTTCGATAGCAAACCGTAGCTTATTATCGGCTAAATTGGTTGATGCCAAGTTATTAAATAATAAATCTGACTTAAGACAATATATTACTGATTTGGCTCTACCTTATATCGATTTATTTAGTTATAAAGGTATTTTGCTAGCCCTTGCTTTTGGTGATCGTTCTCAATTAGATGACGAGCTTCGTATGGTAATGATGCAAACAGGTATTGCTCATTTAATGGCTATATCTGGTATGCATATTTTAGTTGTTTATGGACTTAGTTGCTTTTTGGCTAAAGCTATACTGTTTTTTATTCCAAAGCGTTTTATCTATTTTTTTGTACCAATTATAATAGGGTGGTTATGTGCATTTTTTTATGCATGGTTAACAGGTTTTAATCCGCCTACTTTGCGAGCTATGGTTGCTTTGTCAATTTGGATCTATTTTCGTTATAAAAAATATAAAATAAGTTCATGGCAAAAAATCAATCGGATCATTGCGTTGTTATTATTATTTGATCCACTGATGATTTTATCTGAAAGTTTTTGGTTATCTTGCTATGCAGTAATAACTTTAATTTTTTTGTATGATTGGGCGCCGCTTTCCAAAGCAGTAAGGCATAAAAAACGTTGGTATATAATTAGGATATTACATTTGCAGTGTGGGTTAACCTTATTGCTGCTTCCAATTCAGTTTTTTGTTTTTCAAGGTGTTAGTGGAGTTTCAATTTTAACAAATCTAATTGCAATTCCTGTTATTTCATTAGTTACATTTCCTACCATTTTATTGGCGTTAATATTTAGTATTTTTGATTGTTTTTCTATTGCCTTATGGTTTTGGCTAATTGCTGATAAATCTCTAGAATGGCTATTTTTGAGTTTAAATTGGCTTAATCAATTATGGATTAACATCCCTTCAGATTTTTATTTATTAGGTCTTTTAGGTTGGTTAACTGTAGTGATAATCCGTACAGGAGTTTGGCAACGCTTTAGCATTACTTTGCTCGTAATTTTGATGATACTGGTTACCCCTTTTTTTAAACAGCAACACTATCGTTGGCGGTTAGACATGTTAGATGTAGGTCATGGATTAGCTATCGTTATCCATGATGGTAAGTCTGCAATTTTGTATGATACAGGAGCTAAGTGGGAAAAAAGTTCCGCTACGGAAAGGGTTATTATTCCTTTTCTACAATGGCATAATTTGAATGTACAAGGTATTATTATTAGCCATCAACATAATGATCATGTTGGCGGTTTGAAATTAATTCAACTTATTTATCCTGAGGCATGGTTAATGAGTTCGTCTTCTGACTTTAATAATGATTATCAATGCTTAGCCGGTAATAGTGTTATTTGGAATGACCTGACGTTTAATGTGCTGTGGCCTCATCAGCTAGTTAGCGATGCTCAAAATAAGGATTCCTGTGTGGTGCAAGTTACCGATGGACGTTTTTCTGTATTGTTAACTGGAGATCTAGAACGTAATCAGGAATATCAGTTAGTTACTAAATATCGAAATCAGCTAACGTCTACTATTTTACAAATCCCCCATCATGGTAGTAGTACATCGTCAAGTTATACATTTTTAAATCATGTTAAACCAGTAAAGTCTTTGGCGTCTACATCTCGTTATAATCCTTGGAAACTCCCCTCCAATAAGGTAATGGCAAAGTATAAAGATTTACAATTAGACAATTATGTTACTGCTAGAACAGGTCAAATAAGTCTTTTTTTTGATAAACAAACATGGAAGCTAAAAACTATGCGAGGTGAAATTAAACCTAGATGGTATCATGATTGGTTTGGTAGTTTACCAAATTATGAGTAAAATAGGCTATCGTTTGCTATAGGCAACTATAATAATTGTTATATTGAAATATAAAACAATTTTACTAAATGTAATTGAGTGATATTAAAGTTATGATTGAAAAATTGTGGTATGGTAAAAATCGTTTATTTTGGTTATTCATACCATTTTCTTTATTATATGGTTTGATTGCTATTTTCCGTCGCTTTTTATATCAAGTTGGTATTTTAAAATCTTGGCGATCTCCCGTACCTGTTATTGTTATTGGCAACTTATCTGTTGGCGGTAACGGTAAAACGCCACTAGTTATTAGTTTAATTGAATCGTTAAAACAAAAAGGCTTACAGGTTGGAGTTGTTTCACGAGGATATGGAGGAAAGGCTGATAACTATCCGCTTATTTTAGATAATACCACTACAACTGAACAAGTAGGTGATGAACCTGTGCTTATTTATCAACGTACTAATGTACCTATTGCTGTCTCACCTTATCGCTCTGAGGCTGTTCAAGCGTTATTAAAGCAGTACCAATTAGATGTTATTTTGACTGATGATGGTTTACAACATTATGCTTTAGCGCGTGATATTGAAGTGGTTGTGATTGATGGAAAGCGCCTATTCGGTAATGGATGGTGGATGCCAGCAGGACCCATGCGAGAGCGTGAAAGTCGATTAAAATCGGTTGATCTTATCGTCATTAATGGTGATAGCGTAAATAATTTAGCGCAGCAGTATCCTAATAAAACCTTTACTATGCAATTAATGCCATTGTATGCAGTGAATTTACTTTCTCAAGAAAAAAGAGCGTTATCTTCGTTGTCAAATATATGCGCTATTGCAGGTATTAGTAATCCAAAACGTTTTTTTGATATGTTAGGTAAAATGCAAGTGGATGTGGTCGAAACCGTTTCTTTTGCCGATCATCAAAAATTTACTTTACCGTTGTTAAATAATGTTGCACGTAATAAACAAACACTTTTAATGACTGAAAAAGATGCAGTTAAATGTAGACAATTTGCTCAACAAAATTGGTGGTATCTGCCCATCGATGCGGTAATACCTGTGCAAGTTATTGATCAAATCTGTTTATTACTAGCTGAGACTAAATCCCAAGAGAAGAAAAAATGAAAGATATCCTATTAAACGCACTTGCTTGTCCTAAATGCCATGGTCGATTGCAATATAATGCTACTAATCAGCAGTTAATTTGTCATGCAGATAATTTAGTTTATACAGTTAAAGATAATATTCCGGTGCTGCTAGAATGTGAAGCTAAACCACTTAACCAATCTGAATGTATTCAAGAATAAATAATAAGGTCTTTAATTATGAACTTTTCGGTTATTATTCCCGCTAGGTATGCATCGAGCCGTTTACCAGGTAAGCCACTAGCAGATATTCATGGTAAACCTATGATTGTTCGTGTGATGGAGCAAGCAAAAAAATCATCAGCTAATCGAGTGATTATTGCAACAGATCATCAACAAGTTTATGAGGTAATCAAAGAGTATGGTGGTGAAGTCATTCTTACTAGTGACAAGCATAATTCTGGTACAGAAAGGCTGGCAGAGGTGATAAATACTTATCAGTTTACTGATGATGAGGTTATTGTTAATGTACAAGGGGATGAACCTTTAATACCGCCTGTTATTATTAATCAAGTGGCTGAAAATTTAGTGCAATATAAAACGGGAATGGCAACGTTAGCTGTGCCAATTGATTCTGTTGAAGAAGCATTTAATACTGGTGCAGTTAAAGTTGTGACAGATAAAGATGGTTATGCGCTTTATTTTTCAAGGGCTACCATACCTTGGGAGCGCGATCGTTTTGCGAAATTAACTGAACAGTTAAAACCATCGAGTATAGGTAATTTTTATCTTCGTCATATTGGTATTTATGCTTATCGTGCTGGCTTTATTCGTCAATATATTAAATGGGCGCCATCAACGCTTGAACAAATTGAGATGTTAGAGCAATTAAGAGTACTTTGGTACGGTGAAAAAATTCATGTCGCTGTGGCAAAACAACCTCCAGCAATTGGTGTAGACACTTTAGAAGATTTAGAAAAAGTAAGAGCGTTATTTAAGGAGTAAGCAATGGCAAACTTTACTGGCTTTACCCAAGCTGGGCTTAATTTTTTGCAAGACGCTTGGATTAATAACAGTAAACCGTGGTTTGAAGAACATCGTGCTATTTATGATAACGATTTAGTTAAACCGTTTAGGCTTTTGGTTGAACAATTAACACCAGAGATGCTCAAAATTGATGAGTGGTTTGAAACTCGCCCTGCTATTGGTAAAACGATTTCACGAATACATCGAGATACTCGTTTTTCAAATGATAAATCACTTTATCGTAGCCGATTATGGTTGACATTTAAACGACCAAATAAAGATTGGAAAGAAGCGCCCGCTTATTTTTTTGAAATTAGCCCAAGTAGTTATCAATATGGACTTGGTTATTATTGTTCATCAAAACAAACGATGGATATCTTTCGAGACGAGATTCTTAACGATACTAAGAAATTTTTAGCAATGACACGTTGCGTCAAAAAACCATTTGAGCTTGTTGGTGAAAGTTATAAACGCCCATTAATTAAAGAGCAGGACAAAAAAGTTGCAACTTGGTATAACCGTAAAAATATTGCGGTTATGGTGACAAGTAATCATATTGAGGATGCATTAAATAGCGATTTACCTGATAAACTGGTTAAAGGTTTTAAACAATTAGTTCCGCTTTATGATTATTTAATGCGGGTAGAAATGATTAAAAACATACCAAATCTTTAGCTTTGTTAGTTGATTTCTAATATTAAATATTAGGAAAATTCAATACAATTTCTTTAATGCCATTAATTATGAATTGAGTTCCAACACAAACTAATAAAAAGCCCATAATTCTTGAAGTGGCTTCAATGCCACTTTTCCCCATAAAGCGCATTATGCTACCTGCACTGCGCATACAAAACCAAAGAATAATACATAACAATAAAGGCACTAATATCGAAGCAGTATAAACAACCCAAGTTGAAACGTTATAGCCACCACTTTTTACTGTTGATGACATGCTTATTATCATTGCTATAGTTCCGGGGCCTGCTGTACTTGGCATGGCGAGAGGAACAAAAGCGATATTATTTGAGATCTCTTTCTTTTTTGCATCTGCTTCAAGAGTTTTGTGTGATGGTTGTTGTGGAAATAACATTCTAAAGCCAATAACACCAACAATCATGCCACCAGCAATGCGTAATCCGGGAATCGATATGCCAAATGTGCTCATTACTAGTTGCCCACAATAAAACGATACAACCATAATTATAAACACATAAATACAGGTCAATTTTGATTGGTAATTCCGCTCTTCATTGGTCATATCGCCCGATAGACCTAATAACAGTACCACAGTGGTTAAAGGATTCGTTAAAGGAATAAATAAAATTAAACCAAAGCCGACAGTTTGTATAAGTTCCAACATAGATTTATTTTAAATCCGACAAAATTTGCAGCTAAGTATAATTGAAATAAACAGAAAATGATATATGGAGGTAGTTGTAATTCGGTATCGGATTTTATTACCATGTTTGAAAAAATTGTAGGTACTACACTGATAATTTTAGGTCTAATATTAATAGAAATAATGTCAAGCCTGAATAATTTTTATGAATTAGTAGATAAAATGTGATATCGAATTAAGGTTTGAAAGGAGTAATGTTCGACTCCTTTCATAAAATCAAATTGAACTTTTAATACTTAAAATGGAATATCATCATCGAAATCCATTGGTGGTTCTGGAGTCGCCGCAGGCTGTGCAGGTGTATTTTGTGTTAGAGGGCGAGAAGGAGCCACTGGTGCAGATGAAGAATTATTTGCACTTTGCCCCCAATTTTGTGAATTATTATCAATGCCTTCACTGTTATTGCGTGTTGCTAAAATTTGTAAAGTACCACCAATTGGGTTAACTACAACTTCAGTTGTGTAACGATCTTGCCCTGATTGATCTTGCCATTTTCGAGTTTGTAATTGCCCTTCAATATAAATTTGGGAACCTTTTTTTAAGTATTCGCCAGCAATTTCAGCTAATTTACCGAATATAACAACGCGATGCCATTCAGTACGTTCACGGTATTCATTGGTTTGTTTATCTTTCCATGATTCTGATGTTGCAATGCTAATATTCGCAACTGCATTACCGTTAGACATATAACGAACTTCGGGATCTTGACCTAAATTACCAACTAAAATAACTTTATTTATTCCTCTATTGGCCATTATTAACTCCTAAACATGACATAAGTATTTTAAGCTACATATTGTAACATGAGACTGTAGTAATATCAGCGAATTTAATTTAATAATGGAATTTTTCTCCCATTTTATAAAGATTAGAAAGATTGGTTTAAACATAGGAATTTGCTGTCATAGCGAGTATAATGCTAGACATTTGTTAATGTGATGTTCTAAAAGATTTTTCCTATAGGAGGCCTTATGATTAATGCGTTTGGATTGAAAAACAAACAATTAGTAAAAATTAATGAAGGCGATATAAATAATGCAACTTGGATTGATTTAATTGAGCCAGAAGAAGCCGATCGAGATTTTGTTTTAACACATTTAGGACAAAACTTAGCAACAAGTATTGAACTTGACGATATTGAAGCGTCAGCTCGTTTTTTTGAAGATAACGAAGGTTTACATGTCCACTCTTTCTTTTTTTATGAAGATGCAGAAGATCGTGCGGGCAACTCAACAGTAGCTTTTACAGTGCATAATGGTCGTTTGTTTACGCTACGTGAGCGAGATTTACCAGCATTTCGTTTGTATCGCATGCGATCGCGCTACCAAGGAATGAACGATGGAAATCCTTATGAAGTATTACTTGATTTATTTGAAGTTAAAGTTGAGCAGTTAGCAGATCAAATTGAAAATATCTACAGTGAACTCGAAGAATTAAGTTTAATTATTATGGATCGCTCAGCTCAAGAGCATTACGATGAAGCTATTACCTCGTTGGCTGAACTTGAAGATACCGCGTGGAAAGTTCGTCTTTGTTTGATGGATAGCCAACGTGCAGTTAATTATTTAGTTCGCCGAGCAAAGATGCCAGTAGATCAACTAGAACAAGCTCGTGAAGTTATTCGCGATATTGAATCGCTTGTTCCACATAATGAGTCATTATTCCAAAAAGTAAACTTTTTAATGCAAGCTGCAACTAGTTTTATCAATATTGAACAGAGCCGAATTATCAAAATTTTCTCGGTTGTATCTGTTGTGTTTTTACCCCCAACGGTAGTTGCTTCAGCTTATGGTATGAATTTTGAATTTATGCCAGAATTAAAATGGGAATATGGTTATCCTTTTTCATTACTATTAATGTTGCTAGCAGGCGTTGCTCCTTATATTTATTTTAAACTTAAAAAGTGGTTGTAGATTTATTGATTTAAATTGAGTTTTTATTCGATAGTTTTTTAATATATTAGATGAAATTCTTATCGTACTAACTGCTTAGGATAATTTAATATAATTATTAATATCAGCAATATACTTTCATCGATTGATGGGCAAAACTTATTATTTTAACTAAAAAGAATTAATTTATCATAAAGGAAGTAACATGAATCAATATGCACTTGTCACCGATATTGGTGGAACTAATGCTCGATTTGCGCTTTATAATTTGGCTACAAATGAGCTATCAGCAATAACTAAAGTTCTTATTGCAAAGGATGATGTATTGCTAAAATTAATTAAGAATTACTTACAAGCCCAATCGGTTACCGTTAAAATGGCGTGTATTGCAATTGCCTGTCCGATTAATGATGAAGATATAATTAGCATGACAAACAATGATTTGTCGTTTTCACGAGCTGAATTAGTTAAGGAACTTAATCTTGAAAAACTAGAAGTAATTAATGATTTTACAGCAGTATCAACTTCAATCCCTAAATTATCTAAACAAGATCTTGTTCAGATTGGTGGCGATGAACCTGATTTAGATTATCCAATTGCAATTTATGGTGCAGGTACAGGGCTTGGAGTGTCGCATTTAATTAAAGTTAATGGACGCTGGATTAGTTTGTCAGGAGAAGGGGGGCATACAGAGCTTCCAATGATAAGTGATGATGAAGACCGTATTTTAATGCAACTTCGCAAAAAATTTGGGCGTGTTTCTACTGAGCGGTTTTTATCAGGCAATGGTATTGTTAATATTTATCAAGCGTTGTTACAAATTAATAATCAACCAGTAATAGAGATTACACCCGACATTATTGTTGAGAAAGCGCTATCTAAAAGTTGTCCACTTTGCTTACAAACTTTAACCTATTTTTGTACTTTTATGGGGCGTTTTGGAGGTAATTTGGCATTAACACTTAATACACAAGGTGGTGTTTATATTGCTGGTGGTATTGTGCCGCGTTTTATCGAATTTTTTAAAACATCTCCATTTAGAGATGCTTTTGAACATAAAGGGCGTATGTCCTATTTAGTCAAAAAAATTCCTGTTTATGTAATAACACATGAAGATCCAGGCTTGTTTGGCGCAGGTGTTTATTTACAAAATTGTCTTAATAAATAGTATTAATGAGTAAAGGTTTTATTCTATGATGTGGTGTTATATTTACCGAAGTACCAAAAAAGAGAATTGCTATCTATATATGGAACATGAAAATGATTTTTCAACAATTCCTGAAAAAGTAATGTCTATTTTTGGTTCTCCTGTTTTTGTCATGAAAGTATTACTTGACGGTAAACGAAAATTTGTAGTTGGTACCGCCACTGAAATAGAAGAAAAAATTAAAACTGATGGATTTTTCTTACAAATGCTAAAAGAAGATGATTTCAAAGTATGATTGAGCCATTTTGGGAATATAAGACATTAGCTCAGATGAGTGATGAAGAATGGGAACAGCTCTGTGATGGTTGTGGTAAGTGTTGCTTAAATAAATTGATGGACGAAGATACAGACGAGATCTTATATACTAATGTTGCTTGTAATTTGCTTGATTCCAATACTTGTCAATGTAAACATTATAATAGACGTTTTGATTATGAACCCGACTGTATCAAGTTGACTCGTGATAACCTCCTTACCATTGAATGGTTACCTTTAACCTGTACCTATCGTTATTTTTCTGAAACAGGACAATTGCCTCATTGGCATCCGCTTATTACGGGTAATAAAAAGCTTATGCATAAGCTGAAGATATCGGTTAAAAATCGGATTGTTTATGAAAAAGATGTGATTTGTTGGGAAGACCATATCATTTAAAATAGGGAGCTACAGCTCCCTTTTGATTTTAATCTAAAGCACAATCCATAAATAACCAAATACGTCAACAGCGAGCATATTTAAAAACATTAAAATAAATACAAAAATCATAAATGAGATATCAATCATTCCAAGCGGTGGCACAATACGGCGAATTGGTGCTATAAGTGGTTCAGTTAACTGAGCAAGTAATTCATCTGCGTTTGATTGTCCACGACTAACCCAACTTAGAATTGCTCGAAATAGTAATAACCAGAATAATAAATGCCCGAATGCATGAGCTATGACAGCAATAGCATAAAGCAGGTACTTACTAGCCCAAATTGATTCATTAATCATTCCATAGTAGGAAATAAAAATAATTTTAATGACGGCAACAAAATATAAAAGAACCCATGTAGCGGTATCAATTTGCTTAATAGATGGAATGACTTTGCGTAGTGGACCGATAATAGGTTGAGTTATTCGTACGATAAATTGGGTAAATGGGTTATAGAAATTTACACGCACACGTTGCATCCATAAACGCAAAATTAAAACATAGAGACATACCGTTAAGATGGTATTACCTAGAAAATAAAGCGATGTCATTTAAGACTCCTTAAAATAAACTATTGGGGCAATATATCACAAATACTGCCTTGCTCCAAAGATCGCTGTACCTATTCTAACCATAGTGCTACCAGCAACAATAGCAGCTTGCATGTCGCCACTCATGCCCATGGATAATGTATCCATAAATGGATAATCAGTTTGTAAAGAACGCAAAAGTTCGTGCATTTTGTTAAAGACGTTTAGTTGTTTGTCAAAATCATTTTCAATTTCAGGGATCGCCATTAACCCACGTAAATTTAAATTGGGTAGTGTTATAATTTGTTTTGCTAAATCAGCAACTTGTTCAGGAACAACCCCTGACTTGCTGGCTTCTTTACTAATATTAACTTGAATAAGTACATTTAAGTTTTCCATATTAGCTGGGCGCTGATCATTTAAACGTTGAGCAATTTTAAATCGATCAATGGTATGCATCCAATCAAAGTGTTCGGCGACTAATTTGCTTTTGTTCGATTGTAATGGACCAATAAAATGCCAAGTTAATAAAGTATTGGGGAGAGTTTGTTTAAAATACTGGATTTTTTCAACGCCTTCTTGAACATAGTTTTCACCAAAAGATAGTTGACCTGCATCTATCGCTTGTTTGATTAAGGTTACTGGCTTTGTTTTACTGACCGCAATAAGTTCGATTGTATTGGGATCTCGTTCGCATTTTTTTGCTATTTCTTGAATTGTGTTTTTTATAGTAAGTAAATTGTCACGTACTGTATTCATGTTAATTCCCAATTAATAAACTAATAGGTAAAATATAATGTTAAAATCGATGTTGTCGCTTAGTGTAACGCAAAAAGCATCCGATTTGCATCTTTCAAGTGGTGAAGTTGCACGCATTCGCATTAATGGACAATTACAGTGTGTATCAAACGAAAAGTTATCGCCGTTAGATTTAGAATCTGAACTATTGGCGTTACTTAATGAATCACAAAAATTACAATTACAGCAAGATAAACAAATTGATTTAGCCTATCAATCTCCTGAAATAGGTCGCTTTAGAGTCAATATTTTTTATCAACAGCGTGGTATTTCGGCGGTGTTTCGAATCATTAAAAACCATATTCCTGATCTAGCTGAAATCGGTGCCCCCGAGATTTTCAAAAAGCTAATAACGCACGAAAGTGGTATTATTTTAGTGACAGGTGCTACAGGAAGTGGTAAATCAACGACGCTTGCATCATTAATTGAATATATTAACTCAACTCAATCCAAACACATTATTACTTTAGAAGACCCCATTGAGTTTATTTATCATAATCAACATTCATTAATTCAACAGAGAGAACTTACAAATTTTGACTATGCACTTGATAGCCTTTTAAGGCAAGATCCTGACATAATATTGCTTGGGGAATTGCGTAATAAAAAATCTATCCAAACTGCATTAACAGTAGCAGAAACAGGGCATTTAGTTTTTGCTACGTTACATACATGCTCTGCTATTCAAAGTATTAATCGTATTATTGATGTATTTGATGAAAGTTCGCGTAACTTTATTCGCACACAATTATCAAATAATTTAAGAGCAATTATCAGTCAAAAGCTAATATTAACAAAAAATGGGCGTAAAGCGTTGTTTGAAGTGCTTATTAATACTCCTGCTGTCAGTAATTTAATTAATGAAGGCAAAATTAAACAAATTATTTCCCTTATGCAGACGGGGCGACAACATGGTATGCAAATTATTACGGATCAATAATTACTGAAATTGAAATAATGTTTAATCATAAACTAATTTTATTTATTTACCTGTGACTACAAACGAATGGCAAAGCGGAAAGAGTGATACAAACTTTGAATTGAGATATGACATAATCAGCAAATATTTATCGATTTAAAAGATAGAATACAAAATCTTAAGCGATTTCAGGAAAAGCACCTTATGAGTTTTTAGAGGAATATTTTAACCATAAAGTATAAACAACTCAGTGCTTTTCTAAGATTTGCATTTTTTTACAAAAAAGTCCGCCCAAAAACTAGCCAACTATTTCTTAAACGGCTATACTTTCATCGTTTAAGGAAAATGAGCTTATTAAATAAGCGAATAAACATAAAAATTCAAATAAAACAAAATATTACTTGACACGAGAAACGTAATGCATTATCATTTTAGGCACAAGCACTGGCAAACCTATGTCTTAAATTTATCAAATAATCCTATTCGACGAGTTTTTATACGAAGCTCATTTATATCTTCCAAATCATTATCAAAATTAACCCAAAAAATCTTGTTGGTATTGTTATTAATGCTACATTCATTGAATTTGCAGGCATTAACTAGCAAAACTAGTCGAATACATAATAATCGTAGCGATGCAATAATTTTGCCTTCATCTATGTTTGTCAACTATGTAAGGCCGAATCTATCTGAAGCTTATGATGGTGATAAATATGCAGGTCCAGCTGACATATGGAATCTTAAGAAGGGCTTTTTAGTTCAATCTATCAATCCTGAATTATACGACCTCAATTTCCCGACTACAGGTGCGGATGGTTTATATTTTGATTTACTCATAAGTGGAGTGGATATAAATGAATTGAAATGGGAACCAGTCACGCATGAGGGAATTACTGCAACAGTGACAAATGTTGACGCTCATGAGTGGTTGATTCCTTATGAAGATAGGGGAGTTGTAGCTCGCGTAACGCTAACAGGTCCAGAGGCAAGCAATCAATGGGATAATCCTCATTCTAACCCAATTGCTAAGCCACAGTTACCGCAGACGTTTGAGTTAGTGGGTAGAGATATTAATACCGGTGATGAGGTAGTAAAATATGGATTTGTGTTAAAGCAGTGGTTCGTCAATCGGGGGATGAAATCGGGCATTTATAGTGACCTGTTAGCATGGTGTAATAGTTTGGGTTATCGAATGCCACGGGTAAGAGATTTAACCAATTCAAACTATAATAATTTAGGTGCAACACCTAGTTCATCAGGTGATCATTACAAGCGTCACATAGGCGCTGGCTTTTTCACGGAGTGGGGCGGCATGTACTACCGTGGTTCGGAATTCGTCGGCGCCGACTACTGGACGAGCGACGCTACAGGTAGCCGCCAGTTCTATGTCAGCTCGCCCGGCGGCGTCGTCAACAGCTACCGTCCCGGCAACACCCGCTTTGGCGTTTGCACCGCACCTTAGCGTTTAGTTCTTAATCCTTAGGGCGCGGAAGGGGGTTATGGTGCTTGAGAGGATAATATAACAAAGAATAAAGCCCCCGCACAAGTTGGAGAGCTGAGCAGGCAAAGCTAGCACTTTAATGACTAAAAGCCAAAACAACGCCTGTCCGATACGACTTAAAAGCTTGCGCTTTTGTTATTAACTAGCTGTTATTAACAAGTTTTTATTAATAGCTATTATCAAATAACAAAAGTGCTTTTCTTATTTCTTAAAAAGCCAAATTCAACGTAATAAAAAACTAGCTTATAAGTGTATGATTCTATTTAAAAATAATAATAAAAACCTTAATAAAATCAATAGTCTACCTGAATAATTTTGAGCAAAATAAACGCCCACAATATTGCCATAATATCGTAAAGTTCATATGCCTGCTTTATCCTAGTACCAAAATGTGCCCTCAACTAAGCTAGGTTGTTAGTACGATAATTAGGGATTGATAAATTGGGTTTTATTAGGTAAATAGAGGTTAGTACAAATTTGAATATCTTACAAGGCGAATATTATGGATAATATGAGTAACTTTAAGTCAGCTACATTTTTCAGCCAATCCACTATAACTATTCTTACTAAACACCCTTTGCTAAAAGGTCGAAGGTAGTACATAATATGTGGTTAAAAATTAGATAAAAATAATTAGTAATAAGAATTATTGTTTATGGGGTGGAAAATGGGGTTAGTAAAGCATTTAGTTGTATTTAGCCTGCTGTTAGCATTAGCTGGTTGTGATAATAAAGACGCTGAACAAAACACACGCGCTGAACAGGCAGAAACGCAATCAGAAACAAAAGTTATTGATAATAATACAACCGCTGATATTAGCAATCCTAGTGATGACAACGATATCGTACAAGATGAATCGTCAAAACTAGCCTTTAACCCCACACCAGAATTAGTTGAAAAATATCACGGTAAAGAATTAACTGTTATTGATAGTTCAGAGGTCATTATTGATGGTTCAAGTACTTTAGTTATTACCTTTTCGGTTCCTTTAAATCCTAAACTCAATTTTTCTAATTTACTTCGTTTAGTTGATCGCCAAACGGGTAATGTTGACGGAGCTTGGGAGTTGTCGGATAACGGATTAGAATTAAGACATCGCTATCTTGAACCAAATCGTCAATTAGAACTCACCATTGATAAAATGTTAGCAGGCATTAATGGCAGTAATTTAGGTTGGGTTTATCAAACTAACATTAAAACCCAAGATCGTAAGCCAATGGTTGGGTTTGCTAGTAGTGGCTATTTGTTGCCAAGCAAATCAATGAGCGGTTTGCCTGTGGTTACTCTTAACGTTGATAAGATTGATGTTAACTTTTTTAGAATTAAGCCTGAAAAGCTGTCCGATTTTATTGCTGGTTATGGTTTTATTAAACAATTATCAAGTTGGGACTCTAAGGATTTTCAACAGTTTGCTGATTTAGTTTATACTTCTCGCTTTGATTTAAATCCAAAACGTAATTCGCAAGAAACAGTATTACTAAATTTATCATCTATTTCACCATTGCAACATGATGGTGCTTATTTTGCGGTGATGAGTAAAGCGGGTAGCTATGATTATTTAAATCCTGCGTCTTTATTTTTTGTCAGTAATATCGGCGTTTCGGTGCGTGATTATCATTACGGTTATTTGACGATCATGACGCATGCTTTAGATGATGGTAAACCGCTTTCAGGCATTGATGTATCGGTGTTATGTAGAAAAGGGGAGCGCGATAGCAATAAAGGCTGTAGAACGATTTCAACAAAAACCGATGAAAACGGTTATGCCGACGTAATGTTGCCAGATGATATGGAATATGCCTTGCTGACAGCAAGCGATGGCAAGCAAATTTCTTTGGTTGATTTGGAACATGGTGCGTTGAATTTAAGCGAATATAATTTAACGGGCTCTCCTTCTTATCAAAAACAATTATTTGCTTTTGGTTCTCGTGATTTATACCGTCCAAAAGAGACAGTCTATTTTAATGCACTTTTGCGTGATGCCGATGGTCAGCCATTGCCTGCTCAACCGATTGTGGTTGATGTTATGTCGCCCGATAATTTAGTGGTTGACAATTTTACGGTTAAAGAAAATGCAGATTCAAGCGGTTTGTATCAATGGAAATATGTTATTCCAGCAAGTGCGGCAACTGGTAAATGGGCGTTTCGTTTTGATGTAGGTAATATTGGTTACCATTATGCTTATTTTAATGTGGAAGAGTTTTTGCCAGAACGTATGGGGATGGAAATTACAACCGCGTCAAATAATCCGATTCAATTTGATAAACATATCAATTTTGAGGTTAAAGGTTGGTATCTTTATGGTGCTCCAGCCGCAGGAAATACTTTAGATGGTCATATTTATCTTAAAAAAGTTGATTCGATTCCTAAACTTGCTGATTATAACATTGGTGATGTAACTAACAGTAATAAGGTTAGTCAACTTGATAATGTTGAGACGACTTTAGATAAAAACGGAAATGCGCAAGTAGTAGTTGATACTAGCAATTGGGGTAAATTGAGTTCGCCAGTTAATGTGGTTTTACAAGCAAGTTTGCTTGATTCTGGCGGTCGCCCTGTGACTCGTTATGCAAGCCAAGCGATTTGGCCAAGCGTTCAAATGCCAGCTGTGCGGGCGTTGTTTTCTCAATTGCCTTATTATGATTGGTCGACAGATCGCTATGAAAAAAGCCCAACGGTTGATAAAGGCGATAATGCTGAGTTTGAAGTCGCTTATGTCGACGTTGAGGGCAATAAATTAGCAACAAAGAATTTAAAGGCAAGGATTGTTCGTGAGCGTCGTAATTACTATTGGAGCTGGTCTAGCGATTCAGGATGGCATCAAGAGTACAATTCGAGTGAATTTGTTGTGCAAGAGCAACCGCTTTTTATTGCTGAAAATGGTACTGCTAAAGTTTCTTATCAAACCAATGATTATGGTTTTTATCGTATTGAGGTGGTTGATACTAAAAGTAATGTGATAAGTAGCATACGTTTTAGAAGTGGTTATAATTGGGAAGATAATACCAACGGTACTAATTCTGTTCGCCCTGATCAGGTTAAATTAAGTCTTGATAAGACGGCTTATGCAGTTGGTGATACAGCAAAAATTCATGTTCAAGCTCCTGTTGCTGGTTCTGGTTATATTTCGCTTGAAAATAATAATGGTATATTGTGGAAGAAAAATATTACCGTTGATGATAATGGTCTTGATGTTGAAATTCCAATTGAAAATTGGAAATGTCATGATATTTATATTAATGCGATGATTATTCGTCCATCAACCGATGCCGCGGTGCAGACAATTAAACGAGCTATTGGTTTGCTTTATCTACCAATTGATACTTCAGATCGTCAATTAAATGTCAATATCGAAGCACCGAAAAAGACAGAGCCTGAAAAAACCATTCCAATAAAAATTAAATTGGATAAAAAATCAATCCAAAAAGATCGTAAGGTAACGGTGTTGGTTTCGGCTGTGGATTCTGGCGTGTTGAATATTACCAATTTTGTTACCCCTGATCCTTATAGTGCGTTTTTAGGTCGTAAACGTTATAACGTCGATATTTATGATGTTTATGGTAAGTTGATTGAAGGTAAAGGTCGTAATGTCAATGTGAGCTTTGGTGGTGATGCAATGCTTGGTGCTAGCGCTAACGGCAAAAAACCATCAAATGATGTCAATATTGTGGCTCAGCAATTGCAAACCATTAAGCTAAATGATGATGGCGAGGGCGTTGTTGAGCTTATTTTGCCTGATTTTAATGGTGAATTGCGCATAATGGCACAAGCGTGGGATGATACACGTTTTGGTAAGGCTGAACAAACTATGCTAGTTGCCTCGCCAGTCGTTGCTGAATTATCGACACCGCGCTTTTTAACGGTTGGCGATACGGCTAACTTGGCGTTAGATTTGAATAATCTAACCGAAAAAACGCAAACAATGCAGATTGAGGTGTCTACTGATGGTTTGGTCCATCAAGATTCATCTAAAGTAACAACATTAACATTAAATAGTAAGCAAAGACAGATTATTCAAGTGCCAATCATGGCCGATTATGGCTATGGGAAAGGTTCTGTTACCATTAATGTTAAGGGTATTTTGTTAGAAGATGGTTCTGAGTATCAGATCAAACGATCTTGGAACATTGGCGTTAGACCAGGTTATTCCGCAACTACACAATATTATTCCATGGCAATAAATGGCGGTGAAAGTTGGTCGTTGCCAGAAGGTAGTCTTGTTGACATGATTGATAATACCGTTGAGGGTAAATTAATTGTATCAAATCAGCCTCCGCTTAATATTGCTCAGTATATTAAAGAGTTATTTGCTTATCCATATGGTTGTTTAGAACAAACTGTTAGTGGTTTAATGCCATCGTTATATGCAAACCAAGAGCAGCTTTCTGCATTGGGGATTAAAACTGAATCAGATGACAAACGACGTGAAAAAGTACAACTAGGTATTTCGCGAATTTTATCAATGCAACGTAATAATGGTAGTTTTGGTTTATGGAGCAAAGACAGTGCCGAGGAATATTGGTTAACGGTGTATGCAACTGATTTTTTAATCCAAGCAAGTGAGCGTGGTTATAATGTCAATAATAAAGAGCTTGATGCCGCAATTACCCGCATTAGCCAATATACTTATGATGCCAATGCATTTAATGGGTTACAAAGCTACTATGATAATTCACAAGCAAGCAATTATACGCAATTTGCAACTAAAGCTTATGCTTTAGCTGTGTTGGCAAGGCAAAATAAAATCACTGTGCCTATGCGTAATGAAATTAATCGGATGTATCAACAGATCACTAAAAGTGATTTTAAAGTATTGTCACCATTACCAGTTGCTCAGTTAGCGCTTTCCGCCAAGCTGGCTGGTTTTGATAATATCTATAATAATTTGATGCCTCGAGTATTTACAACAAGTTATGATAATCGCTATTCTTGGTTAGGCGAATATGGTAGTGCTATTCGTGATAATGCATTAGTTTTATCTTTATTGGTAGAAAATAATTTAAGTGTTGATAAGCAAGCTGATTATTTAATTCAGTTATCTGATTTGCTTAATGATACTCGTTATTTTTCAACTCAGGAACTTAACGCATTATTTGTGGCTGGTTGGTCATTAGAACAACATAAATCTTCACATAAATTTAATGTGGTGCTCAACGAGCAGTCAAATGAGGTTGATTCGACTTTATCACGCTCTTTTGATTTTGCTAATTTAGCCAATAGATTAACGATTTCTAATCCAGAAAATGCACAACCACTTTATATTAAATTTACCGTTTCAGGCTATGGCAAGAAAGCGCCTGCACCAACGAGTGATGAAAATGTTTTAACTATCAATCGTTCCTATTACGATTTGAAAGGTAACAAAATTCAACCTGATCACTTGAAAGTGGGTGATTTAGTGGTGGTATTATTGGATGTTAGGGCACATAAAGAAGTCGTTCACGATGCGTTAATTGTTGATTTTTTACCTGCTGGACTTGAGTTAGAAAATCAAAATCTCACAAATAGTAGTGTGAGTCTACAGGCAATACCGGAAATTGCCAATTTGTTGAAAGATGAAGATAGCAATGATATTAAATATCAAGAATTCCGTGATGATAGATATGTTGCAGCTGTTGATATTAATCACTATGTGAGCGATGGTACTTATCGATCGCAGGTTGCTTATTTGGCTAGAGCTGTGACGGCTGGTAATTATATGATTCCATACCCTTATGTTGAATCTATGTATCGCCCCGATCGATTTGCAATTGGTCAATCAATTGACTTAATGTCTATTGTTGAGCGCAATGAATCTAAACAACAATAACGAGTATGTATCAATTAAATTTGATTTTTAAAATGTAAACAAATTGATTATCCGCTAACAATTGTTAGCGGCATCTATTTATACTGAAACATATTATACCGAAACATAGTGTTACCTGAAACTTTTTGACAAAATGAAAAAGCGCCTACTTAAAATTCTGGCTTTCTTATTTTTTTCTATCCTTTTGTTATTAGGTAGCTTTTTTGTTGCCGATCACTTTTATCCTTTATCAATAACAAAAAATAAAACGACACAAACAATTCTTGCGCAAGATGGTACGCCTCTGTGGCGATTTGCTGATGAAAATGGTGTTTGGCGGTATCCTATCAAGTTAGATGAAGTTCCCAATGATTACCTAGATGTGTTATTAAATTATGAAGACCGCTATTTTTATGATCATTTTGGTATAAATCCTGCCTCTTTATTGAGAGCAACTTGGCAAAATATCACCAATAAAAGAATTATTTCAGGTGGTAGTACTATTTCGATGCAGGTTGCAAGATTGCTTTATCCACACGATCGCTCCATATCAGGAAAGTTACAACAAATATTTCGAACACTACAACTTGAATTACGTTTTACAAAAGATGAAATTTTAACTTTATATATTAATCGCGCCCCATTTGGCGGGACAATCGAAGGCTTAGGGGCTGCTAGTTGGTCATATTTTGGTAAAGAGCCCAAAGCGTTAACACGTAGTGAGGCAGTTTTATTGGCTGTATTGCCACAAGCCCCCAGCCGTTTGCGTCCTGATAGGTACCCCGAACGAGCCAAACAAGCACGAGACAAAGTTTTAGCAAGATTGGCTCAATATCAGGTATGGTCACCTGATATTATAGAGCAAGTTAGAAAAGAAGAAGTATGGGTTTACCCACGTAAAAAGCCGCAATTAGCTCCTTTATTAGCTCGAAGATTAAGTCAACAATATCCTGATGTTGATATTATTCGATCAAATATTGATCTTTCTCTTCAATATAGCCTTGAAGATATTGCAGCTAATCGTAAAAATCAGTTACCTCCCAAAAACTCACTAGCTATTTTAGTTGTCGATCATACGGATATGTCCGTAAAAGGCTATGTTGGGTCGGTTGATTTTAACGATAAAGAGCGATTCGGTCAGGTCGATATGATAAATTCGCTTCGATCTCCTGGATCGACATTAAAGCCTTTTATGTATGCTTTAGCGATTGATGACGGCATGATTCATTCTGAATCGTTATTGCAAGATACACCTAGAATCAGTTCTGATTATCGACCTACGAATTTTGATGAAGATTTTTATGGACCAATAAGTGCCTCAGATGCATTAAAGAATTCATTAAACTTACCTGCTGTTGAGTTAATTGAGCTTTATGGACCAAAACGATTTGCTGGCAAGCTGTTTAGTATTGGCTTATCGCTTCAATCTAAAGGTAATGATCCTAATATATCGTATATTTTGGGTGGTGCGTCGTTAAGAATGGATAATTTAGTTAGCGCATATAGTGCCTTTGCTCGTCATGGGCAAGTAAGTCCTTTACGATTTACGCAAGCAGATCCCTTACTAAGCAAGCCATTTATTAGCGATGGAAGTGCATGGATCACAAGACAGATGCTAGTTAATAATTATCAGCTTGCCTATAAAACAGGCACTAGCTATGGATATCGTGATGCATGGGCGATTGGGGTCAATCCTCGCTATTTGATTGGCATTTGGGTCGGTCGTCCTGATGGAACGCCCGTTGTTGGTCAATATGGCAGTATTACAGCGGTGCCGATACTACAACAAGTTAACACGTTATTATTAAATAAAGAGCGACGAATAAATCGCCCACTTCCCTTAGTAACTAAACCGACAACAGTAACCTTAGAAAAAATTTGTTGGCCATCAGGACAAAAGTTACCTGCAACTGATGAAAACTGCCACCGTCAAAAAAATGCATGGGTATTAAATAATATGATACCTCCAACACTTGATACTCTAACGGCACTTAATAATAATATTTATCGTTCAGGGTGGGTGACTATTTGGGTAAATGATGCCGGCAAACGTGTGTCAGCAGACTGTAGCAATGCACATAAAAAACAGGTTGCACTTTGGCCAATAGCTTTAGAAAATTGGCTACTACCCAAAGAACGTCGACAATCGCTAATTCCTGAAGTTGATAATCATTGCCCAGTGTTTGGTAAAGATATCTTTTTGCCACTCAATATTATTGGGCTGCAAGATAAGCAATTGGTAAAACGATTACCTGGGCAGCAAGATGTCACTATCGATCTAACTCCACAAGGTGGTGTTGGTGACAAATGGTGGTTTTTAGATGGTCAAGTTATTGAGAAAACGTATGGCGATCAAAAGGTAGCTTTGACAGTTACTCATAAAGGTTTACATCATCTATTTTTATTAGATCAAAGTGGACAAATCTCACGAATGACATTTACCCTTGATTAAACTAACAAGGAGCAAATCTATGGCTATTGAAAGAACTTTATCTATCATCAAACCTAATGCTGTTAAAAAACAATTGATTGGTGAAATTGAAACCCGTATTAGCCAAGCAAAACTTAACATTATTGCCTTAAAAATGCTTAGATTAACCAAAGAACAGGCAGAAGGATTTTATGCTGAGCACCAAGGTAAATCATTTTTTGATAAGTTGGTTAAATTTATGATATCTGGGCCGATAGTTGTTCAGATTCTCGAAGGCGATAATGCTATTAAGCGTTATCGGGAATTGATGGGACCAACTGATTTATCTAAAGCAGCCGCAGGCACTTTACGAGCTGATTTTGCTGACAGTATGACCGAAAATGCCGTACATGGCTCAGATTCTCTAACCTCGGCTGAAAAAGAAATTGCTTATTTTTTTGTTGATAGCGAGATAGTAGGGTAAATCAATATTATTAAATAAATCAATATAGTGATATAAGCTGTTTTGGCTTGTATTCGTTTTTCTAATGTCATTAATCGAAAACTACCACATATAACTTTTAGTTATAACCATGTGAGTATTTGTTATTTATTCATTCGATTCTTTGTTGCTAGACTTTAACGGTATATAACATAACCTTGACTGAGGGAGAATCGGAATGAAATTGTTGACTAAATCACTAACTGTTGTTGCATTAGTAAGTAGTTTGTTAGGTACAAATTCTGCTTATGCAGATCGCCTTGATGATATTGAGAAACGAGGAGAAATAAAAATAGCGGTATTTGATAGTAATCCGCCATTTGGTTATATTGACGAAAAGACAAATAAAATTGTTGGTCTTGACGTTGATTATGCCAACGAGATAGCAAAAGCACTAAAGGTTAATGTTGAGCTTGTTCCGACTAATCCAGCTAATCGAATTCCATTATTAGCATCCCAAAAAGCCGATTTAATTGTAGCTAATTTTACCGTTACTGATGAAAGAGCAAAAACCGTTGATTTTAGCCTTCCTTATTTTGCGACTGGTCAGAAATTTGTAGCAAAAAAAGGCGTATTGAAATCAGCAGATGATTTGAAAAATCTTCGTATTGGTGCCGATAAAGGTACAGTTATGGAAATTACATTGCGAGAAAAATATCCAACAGCTAAAGTAATTTCTTATGATGATACACCATTTGCGTTTGCGGCATTACGTAATGGTGTTGTACAGGCAATTACTCAAGATGATGCGAAATTAGTCGGTTTATTAGCGAATTTACCAGAAGAACAACGAGCTGTGTTTGAAATTTCACCATTTAGTATTACTCAAGAATATCAAGCTGTTGGTATACCAAAAGGGGAAGATCGCTTGAAAGAAAAAGTGAATCAAATTTTGTTAACACTAGAAAAAGAAGGTGAAGCATTAACGATTTATAATCGTTGGTTTGGACCTGGAACTGCATCAGCGATGCCTCGTGGTGATTTTAAAATTGGCAAAGGTCAGTAGTTATGTATGAGCAATTACTTGAGCCTCGTTATTTGTGGTGGTTATGGGATGGTTTTTTAGTTACGTTAGCTATCTCATTGCTAACCATTATATTTTCAACATCACTAGGTTTTTTGCTGGTTATTGCTCAACAAAGTCGAATTAAAATTATTCAAGTTATAGTAATGGGGTATAACGCAATTTTTCGTTATTCTCCGTTATTGCCTCAACTCTTTTTTTGGTATTTTGGTGTGGGTAATTTATTACCAATAGAATTTAAATTATGGTTATTTGACGAACCGCAAATCCAGTTGCTGTTTTTTTCACTGAAAATGCCATCATTTGAATTTATAATCGGTTTAGTTGGTTTAACTTGTTATTCCAGTGCTTTTATTGCCGAAGAATTTAGAGCGGGTATAGCTGGTGTAAGTCGGGGGCAAGAACAGGCTTCATTGGCATTAGGTTTAACTTGGTGGCAAAGTATGCGATTTATTATTTTGCCACAAAGTTTTCGTATTGCATTTCCGCCTTTAATTGGCCAGTACATGAATATTATAAAAAATTCGTCGTTAACAATGGCTATTGGTGTGTTAGAACTTTCTTATGTATCGCGTCAAGTTGAAACCGAATCATTAAAAACCTTTCAAGATTTTGCTATTGCAACTTTATTATATATTTTGGCGATAGTGATTGTTGGAACTTTGGGTAATATTTATCAAGCAAAACGATTGCAAATAGGTAAGGTGTAATCATTTATGGAGCTTAAAGGTTTAGAGGTTATTTACCAGAATTTCAGTTATATGATGTGGGGAAATTTTCCCGGAGGAATTTTTTTAACGCTGTTAATGAGTTTTGCTGCAATTATATTTTCAACTTTTTTGGGTATTCTTGCTGGAGTCGGGTTGACTGTCTTAAAAGGAATTATGCGTTATTTTTTAGTTGGTATACTTGGTTTTTTAAGAGCGATTCCTGTCATTATGCTTATTTTCTGGACTTTCTTTCTTTTACCTGTGTTACTTAGTGTAGATGTGCCAGCAATTGCAACGGTAATATTTGCTTTATCCTTGATAGGCGCTGCATACATTGGTCATTCAGCTCATGCAGGTATGATTGCAGTGGCTAAAGAACAATGGCAAGCGGCGTTTTCATTAGGCTTAACTAAAAAGCAAGTTATTATATTTATCATATTACCACAAGCCCTTAAAATGATGTTGCCGTCTTTTGTAAACCAATGGGTATCACTGATTAAAGATACTTCACTGGCTTATATTGTTGGAGTAGCAGAATTTACTTTTATTGCAACCCAAATTAATAATCGTAGTATGATTTATCCAACAGAAATTTTTCTATTTGTTATAGTTGTTTATTTTATCATCTGCGCCTCGCTTGATTTTGCGGTTATGTTTTTCTCAAAACGCCAATTATTTTGCTTTAAATAAAACAATATTCTCATAGGGTATATGGGGGATTTCACTATTTACTTGAATAACGTTCTCTTAATTTATTCATGTAAAATTCGATTGAATCTTTACCTTTGGGATGTGTTTCAATATAGCTATTAAATATTATTTGTATAAGTCGAAAAAAATGTGGAAGATATATTATTGAATTTTCATGATCACCAATCTTAAAAGATGCATTTTTAAATGTACTAGCTTAAATTAAATCTGAGCTACTACAACTGATTTCTTGAAGAGCAAGTCCTTTCTCATTGCTCATTTTTAAAGCGATAGTAACTATCTCGATTATATCCTATGACTTTACGGGCTTATTGTGCGTATTAAGCTGCTGATGAATTTTAAAAGCCATAATTCAGATTTAATGATTTTTCTGTTTGATTCAATTATGACACTCTTAGTTACGTTATAAAATAACTCAAATGTCAGATTAAAACTATTACTTATGAGGTATAGAACCCCAGTTCCTTTGTATATTTTATAAAAGAGGATAATTCAATGAATTTTTTAATTGTGTTCTAAAATAGAAAAAAGCACCTCATATTAAGGTACTTTTTATATTATAAAATGTTAAATAATAGAAGATTAACTCATTCCATATTGTTTTAATTTTTTGCGAAGTGTACCGCGGTTGATACCAAGCATATTTGCTGCTCGAGTTTGATTGCCGCGTGTATATTGCATAACCATATCAAGGAATGGATGTTCAACTTCAGCTAACACTAATTCATAAAGGTCTGTAGGATCTTCACCATTTAATTGTGATAAATAGTTTTTTAAAGCTTGCTTCACTGAATCACGCAATGGTTTTTGTGTTATTTGGTCTTGAGAATTTACAGTTGTAAATTTAAGTGCTGCAGCTGTAACGCGTTGTTCTGACATAGTATTCTTAACTCTTTGGGTTGTTTCTAATTTTACTAAAAAATGCTTTTAGAGTGTTTACTTGCTCACTTGTATTGCTAAGTACACTAAATAAGCGCCTGAATTGATCGCTGTCAGCATAATTCTTGGTGTACCAATTTACATGCTTTCTGGCAATCCTTAATCCTTTGTATTCTCCATAGAATTGATAAAGATCATCAAGATGTGATAGTACAACTTGTTCTACTTCATCAATACTTTTGTTTTTCTGTAACTGTCCATGTGTTAAATAGAATGCAATTTCTTCAAATATCCAAGGTCGCCCTTGTGCCGCTCGCCCGATCATTATAGCATCAGCCTGCGTATATTGAAAAACATCTTTTGCCTGTTCAGGTGTACAAATATCTCCATTAGCAATTACAGGAATTGTAACATTTTCTTTAACTGCTCTAATAGAGTCATATTCAGCGACACCGTTGAATAAGCAAGCACGTGTTCTTCCGTGAATAGTAATTGCCTTTATACCACAATCCTGTGCAATTTGTGCGATTTCTATGCAATTTCTATTTTCTTTATTCCATCCAGTCCGCGTTTTTAATGTTACCGGAACATCAACTGCACCGACAACTTTCTGCAAAATTTTTTTAATAAGTTCCGGATACTGCATTAAAGCAGAACCAGCCAATTTTTTATTGACCTTTTTAGCCGGGCATCCCATATTAATGTCAATCAACTGAGCACCGTGTTTGACATTAAATTCAGCAGCTTTTGCCATTTCGTCGGGATCAGAACCGACAATTTGTACTGCACGAATACCAACATCATCACTCGCTATCATTCGCAGAGCTGATTTATCGGTATGCCAAACATCAGAATTTGCTAAAAACATTTCTGAAACAGTCATACCAGCACCAAATCGATGACATAGATTACGAAATGGTTTATCACTTATTCCTGCCATTGGTGCAGCAATTAAATTATTCTTTAATTTTAGTTCACCAATGCTAAGTAAATTAAAGTTGGCTATATTACGCATTTTTTTTCAAACTTAAAAGGGGGTAGCGTTAATTTTTTTATTTTTACCAGTAATACGACACCACTCATCAAGTTCAACCACTGGATCTAATTTAAAATTGGGTTGGTAAGCCATACAAACACTTGAGGATTGGGTAGTTAGAATACCAGATAGACCTAGTTTACCTTCAGGTTTTACTAATTTACTTATATGTGGTTCAAGTTCTTTTAATGGTCCAGCTAAAATATTGGCAATAACTATATCTGCCTGCAAATTGTCTGGGATCTCTTTTGATAAATAAAGATCTAGCCTTTCACTGACATCATTACGCTGTGCATTGTCACGGCTAGCTTGAATGGCTTGAGGATCAATATCAATACCGATTACTTGTTTTGCACCTAATTTTAGTGCAGCAATTGCCAAAATACCAGATCCACAACCATAATCGATAACTAATTTATCTTTAAGGTCTAAACTATCAAGCCAAGTTAAGCATAATGCCGTGGTTGGGTGAGTACCTGTGCCGAATGCTAATCCAGGATCTAACATGACATTAACTGCATTAGCATCGGGCACTTCGCGCCAACTAGGACAAATCCAAAGTCGCTCACCAAATTTCATAGGATGAAAGTTGTCCATCCATTCACGTTCCCAGTCTTTATCTTCTAATTGTTCAATCTTATAAGAATATTGTTCAAGATTTAGCATTGCTTTTAATTCATCGATATCTGTTTGAGCATCATAAAGCCCAATCACATCGGTATTACCCCAAAGTTTAGTTTCGCCAGGTAATGGTTCAAAAACAGGTGTGTCAAAGGTATCTTGAAAAGTGACTGATACAGCACCAGACTCCTCTAATTGTTCGCTAATTTGTTCAGCAAGATCATTGGTTGTATTAATTTTGAGTTGAATCCAAGGCATAATTTTTTCCTGTGTTACCAAACATATTGGCAATCATAAACACTACCAATCCAATAATTAAGGATGGGATAATCGGGTTAAAAGCATAAAGCTTTATATTGTAAACAGATAAAAGAATATAGCTTATTGCCCCGGCAAACATAGAACATAAAGCACCAGTCGAATTTGCTTTTTTCCAATAAAGTCCAAGTACTAATGGCCATAAGAATACGGCTTCAAGCCCGCCAAATGCAAGTAAATTTAACCAAATAATCATGTCTGGTGGATTCCAAGCCGCTAGGATGAGTAATCCACCAAAACTAAAAGTTATGATAACAGATGTGCGAGTTAATCTTTTATCACTATAGCTTTTGGTATGATTCATACTTAAAAATAGATCTTTAATAATAACTGATGAAATTTGTAGCAATTGGGCGTTGATTGTTGACATAATTGCAGCAAGTGGAGCAGCCAAAAAGATACCGGCCACTAATGGTGGCATAATGTTAATTATTAAAGTTGGAACAATTTGATCGGGAACAGTTAAATCACTAATAATAGCTCGTCCAAGAGCGCCAGATAAGTGCATAGTTAGCATAATGATTGTGACAACAATCGTACCAATTATAATTCCTTTATGTACAGCTTTACTGTCTTTGTACGCCATACAGCGAACCGCTGTATGAGGTAAACCAACCACAGCAAAACAGACTAAAACCCAAAATGATGCCATAAACGGAAAGTCCATAAAATTGTTAGGACCTTGTGGTGTTAGTAATGCAGGATCAATTTCATTCAAACGGTGAATAATCGCTGTTATACCACCACCAGCATAAATAATTGCTGTTAATAGCAATATAGCGCCAATTATCATTACTAAACCTTGAAAAGCATCATTAAGTATACTTGCTCTAAATCCTCCAAAAGCAGTATATATAACGGTACCAACACCAAAAATTAATAATCCGATATCGTAAGAAATGCCAACTGATGATTCCAATAATCGTGCACCACCAACAAACTGTACCGTCATAGCACCAATAAAAGCCACAACTAATGAGATGCTTGCAAACCAAACTATGGCTTTACTTTTATAGTGAGCATAAAGCATATCACTTAACGTTATAGCATTATATTTACGAGCCAAAATGGCAAATTTTTTGCCTAGGATACCAAGCGAGAGTAATACAGTTGGTACTTGGATCATCGATAATAGCACCCAACCAAGACCAAATTTATAAGCAGCACCAGGACCACCAATAAACGAGCTAGCACTAATATAAGTTGCAGCTAGTGTCATGGCGAGTAAAAATCCTCCCATGGTTCTATTGCCGATAAAATAATCAGTGAATTGATTTACTTTTTTGCGTTTTACATAAGCATAAATTGATAATGCAAACACAAAAATAAGATAGATGACAAGCGGTACAATAATATCTAAATGCATGTTAAATCACTTAGTTTGTTCTAATGAGAAATTTTTAAATTGAAATTTTACAACTACCCAACAAAGCAATATAAAACCGATAGGCACCATAATGCAAGATAGTTCAAACCACAATGGAAGACCTAAAAATCCTATTTTGTCGTTAATACAGTATGCACAAACGATCCATCCAAGAAGATAAATAAAAGTTAGCAATAGCGAAAGTTTAGCCTCTTTATTTGCTTGTTTATATCGAGCATCCATATTGATTTATTCAAAATTAAGGGGGGTTTAGAGTAAAAGAAAGAATTGAACTTAGCAAGTATATTGCGATTTATGCAATATTATATTTTAAATATATCAATTTTAGCAATATTAAAAGTATTATATAGTGTTTTATTGTTGATTATGAATACCTAAACTCTTGGAGAGAAAAATGTCAAACTATTTTAATACATTGAATTTGCGTGAAAAATTAGAACAATTAGGTCAATGTCGTTTTATGGCTCGTGATGAATTTGCATCAGAAGCTAATTTTTTAAAAGGTAAAAAAATTGTAATTGTTGGTTGTGGAGCACAAGGTCTTAACCAAGGTCTAAATATGCGAGATTCAGGTTTAGATATATCTTATGCATTACGTAAAGAAGCTATTGCTGAAAAACGTGCATCATGGAAGAAAGCAACTGAAAATGGTTTTAAAGTAGGAAGTTATGAAGAATTAATTCCAACAGCAGATCTTGTTATCAATTTGACTCCAGACAAACAACATTCTGCTGTTGTTCAAGCTATTCAACCGTTGATGAAAAAAGGCTCTGCGCTTGGCTATTCTCACGGATTTAATATTGTTGAAGTAGGAGAAAAGATTCGCTCTGATATTACAGTAGTGATGGTAGCCCCAAAATGTCCTGGTACTGAAGTTCGTGAAGAATATAAACGAGGTTTTGGTGTGCCGACACTAATTGCAGTTCATCCAGAAAACGATCCAAAAGATGAAGGGCTAGCAATAGCTAAAGCATGGGCAGCGGCAACAGGCGGACATCGTGCAGGCGTTTTACAATCGTCATTTGTCGCCGAAGTTAAGTCAGATTTAATGGGCGAACAAACAATTCTTTGTGGAATGTTACAAACAGGATCATTACTTTGTTTTGATAAGCTAGTGGCAGATGGTGTTGATCCTGCTTATGCATGTAAATTACTCCAATTTGGTTGGGAAACGATCACTGAGGCGCTAAAACAAGGTGGAATTACTTTAATGATGGATCGTTTATCAAATCCAGCTAAATTGAGAGCAAATGCTTTAGCAAAAGAATTAAAAGTGATCATGACGGATCTTTACCGTAAACATATGGACGACATTATATCAGGCGAGTTTTCATCAACTATGATGAAAGACTGGGCAAATGATGATGTAAACCTTCTTAAATGGCGTAAAGAAACGGGTGAAACCGCTTTTGAAAAAGCTGCTGACTATCAAGGTAAAATTGATGAACAAGCTTATTTTGATCAAGGTGTTGTTATGGTTGCAATGGTTAAAGCCGGTGTTGAACTTGCCTTCGAAACTATGCTTGAATCTGGTATTTTAGCTGAATCAGCTTATTATGAATCATTACATGAGTTACCACTTATTGCTAATACTATTGCGCGTAAACGTTTGTATGAAATGAATGTTGTTATTTCTGACACAGCTGAGTATGGCAACTATCTATTTGCTAATGCCGCTGTACCACTATTAAAAGAAAAATTCATGCCAATGTTACAAGCTGGCGATCTAGGTAAAGCGATCCCTGAAGGTAGTGTTGATAATGCACAATTACGCGATGTGAATGAAGAAATCCGTAATCATCCAATTGAAACAATCGGTCGTAAATTACGTAGTTATATGACTGATATGAAACGCATCAATGTTGCAAGCTAAATAGCTATTTATAACTATAAAAAAGGTGCTGAAAAGTACCTTTTTTTGTATCTAAAAATTGAATTTATTGTAAAAAACTTTCAGGTAAGTATATGTTTCAGTATAAAATGATTAGATCTAAAGGGATCTAACTGGATCTAATTTAGATCTAATTTATATTTTTTTGATCCTTTCACTTTATAATTAAATTTTTTAAAAATTATATAATTAAATTATTTTTATTTTAACTTTTTATTTATTTTTTATGTAATTTATGTTATCTTTTTGACCAATTTTAAATCAAATGATAAGGGTAACATATTAATGAAAATGACTTTTCGACCAACTGATTGTTGGCGATGGTATTTTGATAGCGAATACGATAGTTTAATGCTTGAAGTTTCATCTGAAATGTTATTTCGTTCTTGTTATCCAAGTAAAATGTTAGTTCCTGATGTTTTTGGCGAATTTCCATTTTCTGTTAGTGACGCAACGTCTTATTATCAATTTTATAATAGTTGTCAGTTACTTAATTTGACAGATTCACAAAAGATTGAACTAGCTATTAACGCTATTGTTGCAGCTAATTTTTTAAAGCCTCAAATGCCTAAAAGTTGGTATTTTTCACAACAACCAATGTTATACAAGCCTAAAATAGCTGATATTGTTGAGGTAATTTTACAAGAAGATGGACAAAAGGTTTGTTTGATGGTCGTTGAAGCGGGGGAAAATGCATCTCTTTGTATTATTGCACAAGCTTCATTTGTGGCAATGAATAAAACGTTTGTGTTTTCTGAAGCAATTAAAGTAATGAATGATAGATTAATATCTGTAGAGAAAAAATTTACTGAACAAAAGCTGACTTCAGATAATTTTGAATTTAAGGCTATTTCTTAAGTAATTTAATTGTAATATCTCCTTTAGGCACACAACTACAGGCTAAAATTTTATTATTTCGCCTAATAGCAGCTTGTGTTAATGCCTCTACTTCACCTTGTTTTAATTCAACTAGACAACGTCCACAAATACCTGCACGGCAAGAATAAGGTAATGCTATTTTATGTTGTTCTAACTGCTCTAAAATAGTTTGCTTATTATTAGCTTTAATTATTTGATTTTCAAAATTTATTGTACAAACTTTTGCTTCAGTTTTTATTTCTGGTGGAAAGGTTTTAATATAATTTTTAGCTGGTTGCCGTTCCAATACTTCAATTTTATCGTGAACTGAAATTGTTCCATGATTTCGGGCTATCATATTCATACCAAAATCAATTTCACCTTGCTTATCGGCTCTAAAGTAACGTAAGGTTTTAATTGGTTCATTATCAGCTAAGAATATTGCAGATTTTATGTTCATTGTCGTTATAACACAGCGACTACAAGGTTTAACAATATCAAAAATCACATTGCCAATTTTTATTGTTTTCCAGCCATCCTCCGCAAAAGGAAGTGCTCCTTGGATAATAATATTTCCACGAAATAGTCTAATATCTAATTTTTCAGGGCATTGCTGTTGTAAATAATCAAATGAAGCTTTATTTAATAACAAATAAGGATAACCATCAGCAAAACTAACAGGAATATCAGGATAGCGTTTAGTTCGACGAGTTAATTGTTGACCAACCCATCTTAATTGTACATCTTTATGCAAAATTTGACTGAAAAATTGATTGATTCTTATAGGAGCTATTAGTGATGTAAAATGATTACCCCAAATTTCAGTAGGCTCGTAATTCAACGAAAACTCATCAAGATTAAATATTATTATTTCAGTTGGAGATAGTGAAATATGTACTTCGTTTTTTACTATGGATGTTTTGATTTTCAGGAGCTCAGGGTGTTGTCTTGCCGTGATAAAAGTGCCATCGGGTTCACTAAGCATCAATATGCGGTCATGCTCAAAGCCTCCATCAACTGTATTTGCCTTTGTTAATTGTATCCCTTGCATTGATTTGATTGGGTAGATGTATAGTTGATTGACGAAAATCATAATATCTTACATAGATTACAAATGTTTTGATAATTATATACTTAATTACCCATATCTTATAGTTTTTAGATTTAACAAATAGAATGAATAAGTTAAGGCATATTAGCATAACTCGCTATAGCTTATTTCAGTAATATAATATAGTACTTTGCCATTAGGGGTGATAACGGCTATTTCATCATCAACTTTATGACCTATTAATGCTTTTGCTACAGGGCTATTAATTGATATCCAATTTTTTTTAGGATCAAATTCATCGCTACCAACAATACGGTAAATATGTAAATTACCAGATTCATCTTCCAATTTTACCCATGCGCCAAAAAATACTTTACCTTCTTGTTTTGGGTGTGGTTCGACAATTGTTAACGTTTCTAGTCGCTTGGTAAGAAAACGTATACGCCGATCAATTTCACGTAATCTTCGTTTTCCATAAATATATTCTGCATTCTCACTACGATCTCCGAGGGCTGCTGCATCTGATACAGCTTGTGTAACGCGAGGTCTTTCTTCTTTCCATAAATATTTCAATTCACCATTAAGGTTCAAATAACCTTCTCTTGTTATATAATTATTCTTTCGCATATTTTCATTCCCTATAGTAATCTTTATTTTTCGAGTAAAAACTCGATTTTTCTTTATTAAAATATATTGTTCGAGTAAAAGCTCGACATTTATTTGGTAAAATTTATTCTATTTTTTAATATTTATCAAAATAACGTTAAATAATCTTTAAAAATCAACATTAAAATGATATTATTTTTTTATTGCTTGTGTTGTGTTTTTTTATTTTATTCTTGGAACATCTCTTGTTTAATAAGTAATTAAGTTAATTATATCGCATAAATAAGTTTAATTTCGCAATTATACAATAATAAAATAAATAAGTTGTTATTATTATCACCATTAGGAATGAATATGACTACACGGAAAGAGCCAATTTGGGGTCTAGTTTGTCTTATTAGTTTTTTTCAACTAAATCTTTAGCATTATCGGCTGTTACTGCAAATCCTATTAATGGAAATAGTCCTCGTTTTATTAGTTCAATTGAAAATAATATTCAATCCAATAAAGCATTTAATTATTTTGGTGTCATCTATAATGGAAACACCTATTTTTATACAGGTGATTTGAACACAGCATTAGGCTCAGATGTTTCAACTAAAACTCCTGAAAGTTTAGGTTTATTAGCAGCAATTAAACAACCAGAAAGCTCTGAGGTTATAGATGTTGATGGTGATGGAGATATTAAATTATCAGAGGACAAGGATAACCCAGTTTCGCTGGAATGGTATTACGAAGACGAAAATAATAAAGAAGTTAAATTAACAGACGATCAAACAAAAACGACATTTGAAAAATTAGTAAAAAGTGGTATTTATCCTTATATTAAAGTTAGTGGTGGGGTAGCTTTAACTACAAAATACGGAGTTCCAAATTTTCAAAATTATCCAGATAGTAAGATTGCTATAACAAAAACACCTTATCGAAATTTTAATGTACAAGTAGGTGGTGAAGCTATCAAATATGCTAGTCCACATATGCTTTATAGTGCTACAGCTTATTCTTGGGGGGATAGATCTGTTTTTGATTGGGTAGACTGGAATGGTTTTGTAGCACAAAATGATTATTTAAATAATTTCCCTTCAGTTGGTGCAAATGGTCTCTTTTTCTATTTAATTACCGAGAATATTGATAATTCATTAAGCACAACAAAATGGATCGTAAGAACATCGGATCCTGATAAAGGATCACCTGGCGCAATTACAGCGACAGTTGCAAAGTCAGAGGCTCCAAGAGCAGTAGTTGTAGGTGGTTTTAAGGCTTATGATGCAAAAAATATGGTTCTGGTTACGTTAAAAGGTCCTGATTCCTCATCTAAAGGTGCTAATCGAGCTACAGCACCCAAAGCGAATTTACCTGTTGATATTGAGATTATAGGCGAAACCAAACAAGGAGTAATGCTTAGTTACAGTTTCCGAATAACTAAATGGTTTATCAATAGAGGAGAATATATTGATAAACTTCAAGAACAAAAAGATTGGTGCAATAATTTAGGTGATTATAAATTAGCATCTCTAAGAGAGCTGAGTAATGCCAACTTTCTGCTTCATCAAGATAAATATGGTAATAATCCTGATAACTACTACAAAAGAGCGGTACATGGGGGATTAATTACTGAATGGGGGGGATTAGCGTATTATCAAGGCGATAAATTTCATAACCCAACCTATGGTTGGACTAGTGATTTTTCTAAGTCTACGGGTGATCCTATTTATATCAATATGAATGATGCTGCACTAAATGGCGATAGAGATGATCAGCATCCGTATTACGCATTATGTAGTTCTAAATAAAGAAGTTAAATTTGTGGTTAGCTCTATTAAATGTTAGCCAAGCTAAAAATATCCCAATAACTAGCAGTTATATTTTTTGGGGAGGATATAAAAGGCTCAGAATTGCAACAGAAACAAGGATAGGTATATAATCACTACTTTGCTTAAAATTGTTAAAAATACCATGATGAATAAACAAATTAGCCATATTATAGCCAGTGAGTTAGCCGTAAAGTCAGAACAAGTTCAAGCGGCGATTCAATTATTAGATGAGGGTAGTACCGTTCCTTTTATTGCTCGTTATCGAAAAGAGGTGACAGGTGGGCTTGATGATACCCAATTACGTACTCTTGATAGTCGATTGAGCTATTTGCGAGAACTTGAAGATCGTAAGCAAACAATTTTAAAGTCTATTGAAGAACAAGGTAAATTGACATTAGAATTAAGTAACAGTATTGCACAAACGCTTAGTAAAACTGAACTTGAAGATCTCTATTTACCATATAAACCTAAACGCCGTACTCGAGGTCAAATTGCCATTGAAGCAGGGCTTGAGCCATTGGCGGATGGCTTATGGCAGAATCCCATGCTTGATCCTGTAATTGAAGCCGAAAAATATATCAATTCCGATAAAGGTATTACTGATACAAAATCAGCAATGGATGGAGCTCGTTACATTTTGATGGAGCGCTTTTCAGAAGATGCAGCATTATTAGCAAAAGTGCGTCATTATCTTTGGAATAATGCTCATGTAGTTTCACAAGTGGTGAGTGGTAAAGAGGAAGAAGGAGCTAAATTCCGAGACTATTTTTCACACAGCGAGCTGATTTCTAAAATACCATCTCATCGTGCATTAGCAATGTTTCGAGGGCGAAATGAAGGCTTTTTACAACTCTCCTTAAATGCTGATCCGCAATTTGAAGAAGCGCCTAAAGAGAGTTATTGTGAACAAATTATCACTGAATATCTAGGCGTCCATTTTAATGAACAGCCAGCAGATAAATGGCGCAAAGCTGTGATTAATTGGACATGGCGCATTAAAATTCTGATGCACATGGAAACCGAATTAATGACAACATTACGTGAGCGAGCAGAGGAAGAAGCGATTAATGTATTTGCTGCCAACTTGCATGATATGTTAATGGCTGCTCCAGCAGGTATGAAAGTTACTATGGGCATGGATCCCGGTTTAAGAACAGGTGTAAAAATAGCTGTTGTTGATGCAACAGGTAAATTAGTTGCGACTGAAACGATTTATCCTCATACAGGGCAGGCAGATAAAGCAGCTATGGTTATTGCCGCACTTTGTATTAAATATCAAGTTGAATTAGTGGCCATTGGTAATGGTACAGCTTCACGCGAAACTGAACGTTTTTATCTTGATGTTCAGAAGAAATATCCAGAAGTGAAAGCACAAAAAGTGATAGTAAGCGAAGCAGGTGCCTCGGTTTATTCTGCATCAGAACTAGCAGCGCAAGAATTTCCTGATTTAGATGTATCTATTCGTGGCGCAGTATCAATTGCACGTCGTTTACAAGATCCATTAGCTGAGCTTGTTAAAATTGATCCTAAATCGATTGGGGTAGGGCAATATCAGCATGATGTTAGCCAAACTCAGTTAGCAAAAAAACTTGATGCTGTTGTTGAAGATGGTGTTAATGCGGTTGGTGTGAATTTAAATACTGCTTCGATGATGTTACTTGCTCGTATTGCTGGACTTAATAAAGTAATAGCCCAAAATATAATTAATTGGCGTAATGAAAATGGACAATTTACGGATCGTCAACAATTATTAAAAGTGGCACGCTTAGGTCCTAAAGCATTTGAACAGTGCGCTGGATTTTTACGTATAATGGATGGTAAAAATCCTCTTGACGCATCGGCCGTTCATCCAGAAGCTTATCCAGTTGTAGAACGAATTTTAGAAAAAAATCACAAATCTTTAAAAGAAATTTTAGGTGATACAAACTATTTAAAATCACTTAAAGCAATCGATTACGTAGATGATCATTTTGGTGTGCCAACAGTTACAGATATTATCAAAGAGCTTGATAAACCAGGCCGAGATCCAAGACCTGAATTTAAAACTGCGCAATTTGCTGATGATATAGAAACGATGGAAGACTTAAAAATAGGTATGATTATGGAAGGATCTGTTACTAATGTAACTAATTTTGGCGCGTTTGTTGATATAGGTGTGCATCAAGATGGTTTAGTACATATTTCTGCTTTATCAGATAAGTTTGTTGATGATCCAAGAACTGTGGTAAAAACTGGTGATATAGTCAAAGTTAAAGTGATAGAAGTTGACATTTCTCGAAAACGTATCGCTTTATCAATGCGATTAGATGATCCTGCATCGCCAAAAACTGATAATCGAAAATTCATTAATGAACGTTCGGTTAACAATACTAAAAAACAACACTCTTCTTCAATGACTAATAATGTCATGGGAAATGCATTTGCAACTGCATTTAAAAAGAATAAATAATATTTTTCTAATTTAAGGGACAATTGTCCCTTTTCTGCATTTAGAACCATTTAGTCAAAGCTACCTAATAGCGATCTACTCAATATAGAACTGAACCATATAATTAACGTCAACTCAGGTTTACTTTTTACTTAATGTAATAGTATTATCGGTTATGATATAAAGTATTGTTAGTATTAAATAACTCTATTATTTATTAAAAAAGGATGAACAATAATAATGAAAAAATATTTTTACTTAGCTCTACTGACATTAATGGTTATTTTAACAGGATGTGATAAGAGTAAAACTAAATTGAAGAACGACATTGAAGCTGCACTACAAGTTCAAGAAAAACCTTTTTGTTTTTATCTAGGTAAAGTAACATTTCCTTATCTTAAACAAGAAATTAATTATCCAACTCATGAGCGGGCAGATGTATGGGTAAATAACGAATTAAATCGACGATTAGAGATTTTTTCTAGCTTGGGTTTATTAGAGTACTCATTAGATGTCGAAAATCAAACGAAGCGCTATCATTTAGCTAAATTAAACAGTGAAACTGAATTTAAAGAAGGTAGTTTCTGTTTTGGAAAAGTAACTTTAAATAAATTAGGTGTTTATGAGAATAGAAAAGATGTAAATACTTTTATAAATGTAAGTTATACAGTTGAAAAGATCCCTTCATGGGTAAATAATGATATTTTTCAGCAATACTTTTATTTTCACCAAATAAATACAAATAAACAATATGCTAACTCTGACTATAGTTATCCTAGTTTAATTAATAAGCAATTCCCTAATGAATTAAGATCTAGAATCGAGCTAGCTAAATCGGTAAATGGTGAATTTATCATTAATGATAAAAATTCTATTAGAAAATCATTTTTTTATAATATAGATAATGATAACTCAGATTTGCAACATTTCACCTATGCATATTATGATGCTAAGAAAGCACGTAACCTAAGGAATTATTGTATCAAGTATAAACAACAGATTAATGATTGGGGCAAAGAGCCTGATCCCGTACTATTTGCCAAAGTTAAACCTTCATCAAATTTAGCTCGTTCAACTAACTTAGTTGTAATGTATTATTATTTTGATCATGCTCTTACTCAAAATAGAATTAAATCAACAAAAGGCACGATAAAAGATAAATTGTTAGACAGTTACGCAAAATCACTTAATCGAAATAGAGAAGTAACTTTCGAAATGAATTTTGATAATAATGGATTAGTTTCTAATTTTGTTGCGACTTTCAATCAAGGTAATTATAAAAATAAGCGTATTATTAGTTCTTCTGAAGATATAAAAACAGAGGTAAAAACCTGGAAATTCTATGATCATTTTACAATGTCTTTACCTAGTAAAAATCAAAATCATTTTAATCCATTAGCTACAGATGATTACGAAAAAATAGATTTATTTAATATTTTTCAGACAGACTACAAAAATAAATTTATCCAAATTGGGATAGATTCAGATGAACTTCAATCCGTTTCTGTAAGTTACGATCCTCAAGACAGGATACTCTCTCTTGGAGATCATATGACATTTCAATACGATAAAAATAATCAGTTAATTTCGACCGTGATTGATGAAAAACAATATATAATGGAATATAACAAACAAGGGCAGCTAATCAAAATGAAAAAATATATTAATTCTAAGAAGAAAGCATCGCTTGAATGTTATTTTTCTGGGCATAATGAAAAAGGTGATTGGACAATTAAAAATTGTGATGACTATAAAATCACAACCAGAACAATTGAATATTATGAATAGTTTTCATAATATCATAATTGTTAATATATAATGATATCCTAAAACAGCTATAAAGCATCGATAAAATTGACCTGCCATTTATCGATGCTTAAAATTCACAAGTAATACCATTACAAATAAACATTAGGTAATATAATATGTTGTAGGCTATGCTGTTTTAATTGTTCTGCAAACAGTTCTACTTCGGGTCTACTGGCAGGTGGCCAGTTTTTAGCGATACCATATACACCATGATTATGAAAAGCATTAATTCTTATTTGAATATTGGGATCTAAATCAATCAAAAAGTTGGCAATATTTTTAGCATTATCCTGTAGATCCGTTTGTTTAGGAATAATTAAAAGTCTTACCTCATATAGTTTTTTTATTTTTGCTAGATATTTAATCGTTTCTTTTACTCGTTGATTGTCTCTTCCCGTTAACTTTTTATGCACATCATTATCCCAAGCTTTGAGATCAATCATTGCGCCATCCATCACATTTTCTACTTTTTGCCACCCTGTTTTAGTTAAATAACCATTGCTATCAATAAAACAGGTAAGGTGCTTTAAATCGTTAGATTGTTTGATAACATTGAATAGCTCTTTAATAAAGGGTAACTGCATTGTTGCTTCTCCACCACTTATGGTAATACCATTTAAAAACGGTAGATATTTCCGGATAGTGATTAAAATATCATCTACACTATATCTATAAGTCATTGGTGATGAAGAATGCTTACAAGTATTAATACAAGTATCGCATTGCTGACAATTTGAAGTTTGCCATATAACTTTATTGTTACTAAAACTTAATGCTTTATGTGGACAAGTATCAATACATTGGCCACAATCCTTACACAATGATATCGTATAAGGATTGTGGCAGTTTAAACAATGAAAATTACATCCTTGTAAAAATATAACTAGTCGACTACCAGGTCCATCTACACAAGAAAAGGGTAAAAGCTTATTAACGATTGCCCATGACTTGCTCATGACTGATTACTCGTGGTTTTCGACATAAATAACTATTATTTTCGGTATTTTCGGCAGCTTCGGCCCCTAAGAAAGTAGTATTAATTCGCGAACCTTCTTTTTTATACCTTTTAATATCAGATAATCTCACCATATAACCTGTAACTCGAACAAGATCATTACCACTGATATTGGCAGTAAATTCGCGGAAACCAAATTTGAAAGCAGCTTTACAAATTTGTAGCAAGGCTAGGGGATTATTTTTTATGGTCTCATCAATTGTTAAAATATCACTAATACCCGAAGTGAAATACTGGTGATGTTTATACAGAGCCATAATATGAGTGACAGGATCGGGTTCTTGCCCATATGGTATTCTTAACCCGGGTGTTGTTGCTCTATCTATACTAATGCCTGATTGTGAATGCAGCATTGCTTTCCCTTTCCAAGCATAATCTATTGTATGGTTATCAATAAATTCGGCAATTAATTGTGTAATAGTTAATGCAAGTTCATTAGCTTGTTCATCAAAACCATAACGTCCAGCTAAATTTGTTTTTTCTTGCAAGATATTAACTGCTTCGGCCATTCCAAAGATACCAAACATTGGTGCAAATCGTTTTGGATCGATTAAACCTTCTTCAACTAAAAAACTGCTGTTAAAAAAGTTCGATTTATTGTAAAGAAAGTTTGACCTTGCTTGAATAAGATTGAGCTGCAATTGACAGTAGTGAGGTAAGATATTTGACAAAAAGTCTTCTATATTTTTACTACGTACTGCAACTTCTTTTAAATTGATTCGTGAAAGCGTGCTTCCTCCTCCAGCAACAGGTAGTGAATTATAGCAACTTACAACACCGTATCCTTGGCCATCAAAATCTTTTTGGATCAAATTATTGTTTGCAATATGGGGTTTACTTGTTTCACAAATATTTTCAATTGTCACTAATAATAATGATTCTGGTGTAATGTCTTCATCATAGATAAAGGTTAAATTTGGAGCAACTTGTTTGAGCTCTCTATCTATACGTAAGATTACCCGACAGATAATATTATCGGTTGGTCCAATGTTTGCATGCATAAATGCATCAGGTAAATTACGATCAAGCATGATCCAAAAATGCTTTAATCGCTGATAAATTTCATCTTCAGTAAGATTACCAACGTAAGGAAGTAAAATTTGATCTAAGCATCCTAAATAAACAGGCATACCAGTTACTGAAGGAATATGATGATAGATGATGATAAGCAAATTTAATGCATCATCAAATGTTTCAGCTGGATTAAGTTCTAGCCACTGTGATCCTTGTTTTAAAAATTTTACATAATCAGGTAAAACATAACGAGGTTTATAAGGTGCGTGACCTTCGTACATATCACAAATAACGCGGTCATTTAAAGCTTGTTGTGTTTCTTCATCCAGATCTACATAAGGTAAATTATTTTCTGCTGCTAAGGCGAGCAAATTTGATTTTTGTTTGGGTGACAAATTAGGGTCTGTCACAATATTATAACAACTTTGTTGAAATTCGGTCATGCTCATAATTATCTCAATATTTATTTCTCAATAATAAATTGTTTTGGTTCATAATCAGACGCAGTAATTGGCGAATGAGTCTCAAAATATTGTTTTACAACATCGGCATCGCGATAGCCCGTATCAACATAAGTCGATGACGTATTGGTTATTGGATAGCCGTCTCCACCTGCGGCTAAAAAGTCGAGTGTGGCAATACGATAGTTTTTTTGTAAATTGATCGGTTGATCATTAATTTTTATATCTTCAATATTGTTCCCATTTCTTGTTAGGTTTATATTTTTCAAATGTGCATATCCACCCGAACCTTGTTTTTTACTTAATGCAACTTTCAGATAATCAATTAATTCACTGCCAGTTAATTCAAAGTAAACTACACTATTACCAAAAGGTTCTACTTTTAAAATATCACGATAGGTAATATTACCTTCAATTAACGAGTCACGAATCATCCCCCCAGACATAATGCCAACGTCTGCATCGGTTTTTTCAACAAAAGCACTGAGTAATAGTTGTCCCATATTGCTTTGTTGGTATCTAACAACATCTCGACTGCCTTCTAATCGCCCTTTTAACTCGCCACTTTTCACTAACAACTGCTGTTTACCTAATTCTTGATAAGACCTCAAATTTTCAAGTAAGGATTTATCTTGAGGAATTTCTTGCGTGTAATATTCAAGGCGTTTGGTACTGTTACCATTATCAACCTCTTTTTTTAGGTTAATAGGAATTAATTGGTAATTTTTTAACGTGATTTTGCCATTTAAGAAGACAAAATCTGCACGTCCAACATATTTCCCCCATTCGTGGGCCTGCACTATCCATGTGCCATTTTGTTGATCTGGTGCACAAGGTGTACCTGGTACATATTCGGTAATACGTTTATTAGGACTAGCCATACACACAGGGTTTTGTGAGTGTCCTCCCACTATCATATCTAAATCGCCAGTCTGTAAATTTCTGGCTAATTCAACATCACCCAGTGCCATTGAGCCATGTTCACCATTTTCATAATGCCCCATATGAGTGACAGCAATAATCATATCTGGGTTTTCATTATCTTTTAACTGTTTAATTATTTTTTGTGCTTCGGGTACGGTTTGTCGAAATTCGACACCTTCCGTATTTTTGGGTGAAGCAAGAAAAATGGTATCGTCAGTGGTTAAACCAAACACAGCAACTTTAATACCATTCAAATAAAACATTTTATAGGCATCAAATACACGTTTATCTGTGCCTTTAAAGTAAGTGTTTGCCGATAAAAAAGGAAATTTTGCCCATTTCTGTTGCTCACGAATAATAGTCAAAGGATGATCAAACTCATGATTACCAACAGCCATAGCATCGTAACCAACCGCATTCATGCCAATAAAATCAGGTTTGGCTTGCTGTACATCAGATTCAGGGACACCAGTATTAATATCACCACCTGATAGCAGCAGTAATTTCCCTCCTTTTGCCGTAACTTCTTTTCGAATTTCATCTACTACGGTTTTTTGAGCAGCAAGCCCATACTCACCAATATCATTTTGCCAAAAACGGCCGTGGTGGTCATTGGTATGTAAAATAGTAAATTGATAAGACTTGTCTTTTTCTAAAGTTGGAACTGATGAGCTTTTTGTGGAAACAGCGGCCATGCAAGAGGCTGAAAATAGCCCCATACAAACAAGTAATGATAGCTTTTTATTTAATTGATAATGCATGGTATCTCCTAAATCATTATATAACAGCTATTATCCTGTAATCACCTTGTAAATAAGTTGAGGCTCAGTTGCGTTATCGCTAATGGTAATATTGTCATATAATTTTTGCTTGATAGTATCAAGCTTATCAGTATTGGCGTGTATCGTTAATAAAGCTTCACCTTCAGTAACTTTGTCGCCTACTTTTTTATGTAACACGATTCCAACAGCTGGATCAATAATATCTTCTTTGGTTGCACGACCAGCACCTAATTGCATTGCAGCGATCCCAATTTGATCTGCGATAATTTTTGATACATAACCTGACTTAAGGGCTGGTAGGGCAATTTGGTAAGGTGCACTAGCCAATTTTTCAGGATGATCAACGACCGAACTATCACCGCCTTGTGCTTCAATTAGGGTTTTAAACTTCTCGATAGCTTTACCATTTTTAATGACTTCTTGAAGTTTTATTCTGGCTTCTTCTAATGTTTTTGCTTTATCGGCAAGTACAACCATTTGACTACCTAATGTTAAAACCAGTTCGGTTAAATCTGCTGGACCATTACCTTTTAACGTATCAATTGCTTCTTTTACTTCAAGAGCATTACCAATTGCAAAACCAAGAGGTTGAGACATATCCGAAATAATTGCCATGGTTCTACGGCCAATTTGGTTACCAATATTCACCATTTCATGAGCTAATTTTTCAGAATCCGCCATATCTTTCATTAGTGCACCATCACCTGTTTTAACATCAAGAACAATAGCATCAGCGCCAGCAGCTAACTTTTTACTCATAATTGAACTTGCAATAAGAGGAATAGAGTTAACAGTACCTGTTACATCACGTAACGAATAAAGTTTTTTATCTGCTGGGGTTAAATTGCCTGATTGACCAATAACGGCAAGCCCTTTATGATTAACTTGATCGATAAAATCTTGTTTACTTAATTCAATTTTAAATCCTGGAATTGATTCAAATTTATCGGTAGTGCCACCAGTATGACCTAAGCCACGTCCAGACATTTTAGCTACTGGTACATCTAAGGCGGCCACTAAAGGAGCAAGAACTAAGGTTGTTGTATCGCCCACACCACCAGTTGAATGTTTATCAACTTTAATGCCTTTGATTGAAGACAGATCAACAGTATCGCCAGAATACATCATCGCCGAGGTTAAATCTGCGCACTCTTTGGAAGTCATACCTTGATAATAAATTGCCATTAATAAAGCACTAACTTGATAATCGGGGATAGTTCCATTGGTATAATTAGTGATAAAAAATTGGATTTCATCAGTGGTTAATAAATTGCCGTCACGTTTTTTTTCTATAATATCTACAAATCTCATTACTATTCTCTCTTACTATCAATAAATAAAATTAGTGTATTGCTTTGTTTATACAAAATAAATTTTAAGTCATGATTATTATTTTTTATTGTTAAAAAATAATGTTAATCAAGATCACTTGGTGAAAAAGACCAAGGTAATAATTCTCCAACTGTTGTTTCTTGAATTTTTCCCTGCATATTGGTCAAAATAACAGGCATATCTTTAGCGCAAAACTCACTAATAACTTGACGGCAAGCTCCACATGGTGAAATTGGCCCATCAGTAGCTCCAATTACCACCAATTTTTTAAATTTTGTTTTACCTTCAGAAACCGCTTTAAAAATTGCCGTTCTTTCGGCACAATTTGCTAGTCCATAAGATGCGTTTTCAATATTACAACCTAAAATTGCTTCATCATCTTCAGTAATTAGCACGGCACCAACCTGAAATTTAGAATAAGGTACATAAGCTTTAGAACGGGCTGTTTTAGCAAGTTCAATCAGTTTTTCAATTTTCATATGAATAATCCTTTGAGTCGTAATAATTTTAATTAATTTTTAGGTTGGGTATTAATTGGAGACTGTAAATCTATCTTATAAACACCAAAACCAGATGTATCTGTATCGATAAAATGAATAGGGTATAGTGAATGTTTCTCGATATAGGTTTTAGCTTCATCTGTTGGTGATGATTCAAAGCGAATATCTAATTTTGTATTGCTAGTAATTGGGGAAATTTGCCAATTATTATCGACGGTAACATTGGTTATACTATACTTTTGGGTGGTATTGGTAATGTAAGCGGAAAGGATGACTCTTAAATCATCGGGAGAATTAAATTTGACATTTTTTTCACCAGTACCTGGAAATATACCACTATAAGCACGATAATTATTGGTGGCAATTAAGAATTCTTGGTTAGGAACAATTGTTTTTTGTTGATAAGTCAGATTCCTAATTCTTTCAGATGTAGGGTTAATTAACTGGCAATTTGCATCATAACGGGGTGGCTTTGTTATATCTATTTGATAATTCACCCCATCAATAATATCAAAATTATAGGTTCTGAATTTATCCCAATTAATTAAATATTGTGGTTGTGATGAATTAGTATTAATTTGATTATATACACCAGCTGAACACTCTAACCACTCTTTGACATATTTACCTGTAATTTTCACAGCAGACAAAATATTAGGATAAAGGTAAATATCTGCAGCATTTCTAAACGACAAATTACCTGCTTTCACATCAACAAAAGCGCTAGGATCGTTTTTCCTGCCGCCAGCTTTAAATGGTGCAATGGCCGATAAAATGGGCAAACCATCAAGATCAGGATCCCCTTTAATAAACTGCTTAACGTAATCGATTTGTGCATCATTAATAATTTGTAAGGCAGATGTATCTTCAACCAATGCTAGATAGCTCGTAATATTGGTTGAAACTTTACCTATTGGTTTACTAACAAATTCGCGTGTTCCTTGGTGATCTTTGCTTAGAATATCGACGATATTTGGGTCGGCTTTAACAAGTGCTTTTTTAGTTTTTATATCATAGATTGGTCTAGCTTCTGATTTACCTGAAATCACTTGCCAATTTGCTTGTTCGCCTTCAAGAACTAAGTCAACTACTCCTAAGTGGCTACCCCAATGTCCGGGCATTACAGCTGGGACATGATTAATATTGCCCGTTTTAATATCTGTATTAGGTAATGATTTAAACGCTTCACTTGGAAACACGCTATGAGCATGACCAAACATAATGGCATCAATACCCTCTACTTGGCTCAAGTAGTAAACCGAATTTTCAGCTAATGCTTTATAAGGTTCAGTTGAAACACCAGAATGTGGAATAGCAATAATAACATCAGCGCCTTGTTTTTTCATTTCAGGGACTAATAGCTTGGCTGTTTCTGTAATATCTTTGACGACAACTTTGCCATCAAGATTAAGTTTGTCCCATTGCATAATTTGTGGAGGCACAAAACCAATATAGCCAATTTTAATAGTGTGTTTATTGCCGTTTCTATCAATAACAGGAGTATCTAAAATAATATATTGTGTAAAAAATGGCTTTTGAGTTTTGGCATCATAAACATTAGCGTTAATGTAAGGAAATTTAGCCCCAGAAAGACTTTTTTGCAAAAATTCCAATCCAAAATTAAATTCGTGATTACCAATATTCCCCACAGTATAATCAAGCGTATTAAGTGCTTTATAAACAGGATGAATATCGCCATCATTAAGCCCCTTATTTACGGCATAATCAGCCATTGGGCTGCCTTGAATTAGATCACCATTATCAACAAGAACACTATTTTTTACTTCACTTCTTGCTTGATGAATTAAATTAGCAGTTTTTACTAATCCAAAAGAATCAATAGACTGATCTTTGAAATAATCGTAATTCATCATGTTTCCATGCAAGTCGGTTGTTTCAATTATCCTTAAATCAACAGTTGCAGCATTAACAACGCCAGATATAAATAGGGTTAAAAAGGGTAAAGTTAACTTATTTTTTTTCATGCAAATCTCCTATTATTCTGACAAGTAAATTAGTTAACGGGTATGGCTAGTAACAGTTTCTGATACTCTAAAAATCGTTCAATGATTGCTGGATGATATTTTTTGTCATTAATAAATTTTTTAAGTAATTGTCTATCATCAGATGAAAAACATAAAAGAACTTGCTCAGTTAAACGACTTTTAACCGTATCTTCAACAAATGCGGCTTGAATGCCACATAGTGTTATATCAAGCAATTCTAATCGTAAAAATGCAAATATGGATTGGGCGATACTATATTCTTTTTCAATATCAGTACCAAAAATCCCTGCATCATCTGTATTTAAAGTAATGCGAACTCCTTGGTCATAAAGTTGCCTTATTGGATGTTGATAAATATCGCCATGCAATTCATTCACTAAAATTCGATTACTCGTTAAAGCAATTTCTAATGTAATTTTTTTTTCGACCAGTTCACAAATAAGCGCTTTGTTTTCAATGGCACGAATGCCATGACCAATTCTGTTTGCACCGTGTTTAAGAGCTTGAATAATACTCTCATCTGAATCAATTTCGCCAGCATGATACGATTTTTTTAAATTCATCTGAGTAGCCAGCTTATGTGCATCTTTAAAATCCTTAAAATGCCCAACCTTTTCGTTACCAGCAATATTAAATCCCGTAATAAAGGGGTGATGATTTTGCTGAATAAAACGCAACGTATCATAAACAACTTTAGCGCCTAGGTGTCTAACACCAATAACGTGATATCTAACTGTAATATCATAATCGTTTTGTACCTTTATAATTGCTTTGTCCATGTGGAAAAGAGTTTGATTGAACCTTTCTTTATCCCAAATTAATTTTCCATTCACTTCGGTTGTGCAAATATGATAAGGGGATAAAAATAGTTCACAATAAATTAACCCTTGTTTAGCATTTCTATAAAGAAAATCATAAGTAATAGAATAATAATCTTCAGGATCTTTTAGAAAGCTAGAAACGGTATCATATGTATTAATAAATTCTTCAAATTTGGACTCGTCATACAAATATCTACCATTTTTATATTCTTTGGCATTGTATTGACCAGATTGGTAACATAGTGTATTAGGAAAAGGAATATTATTTTTTTGAGCTAACTGGTGAGCCATGGCAGGGGTAATGCTGCCTTCAACATGTTCGTGCAATATAACTTTAGGTATCATTTGATCGTTCATTAGGTATTTAATCTATTTTTAAATGAGATAAATTGGCTTTAATAACATTGCTTTTACTAACAATGATATCAAAAGCTTATTAAAAAATTTTTAATAACATGTATATCATCGTCAATTGGGTTATTTTAACTTGATAAGATACTTATCTGCTATATCTTTTGCATCACTTATTTATATTTTTGTGCGGTAAATCAAATTTTTACGATAATTTATTGTTAGTAAAAAAGGCAACAAAATGTATTGTTGCCTACATATTGATTAAGTGGGAAAAAGCTTCAGCACACAATGAATAATTAATAAATGATTTAAACGGTTTTTGGATTAGGCTTTTCGTTTTTAAAAATCAACATAAATACAATTGCTAAAACCAAAGCATAGCCGGCAAAAATAAGCCAAACTGTTTGCCATTCAGTAACATTTCCAGTTTTATAATAATCGACTACATAACCACTGCCTACCGAACCTAAATAAGCACCGAACCCATTAGTCATGGTCATAAATAATCCTTGAGCACTATTACGAATAGTTGGCGATACCGATTTTTCAACATACATTGAACCAGATATATTGTAAAAGTCGAAAGCACAACCATAAACAATCATTGAAAGAAGAAGTAATACAGAACCGAAAAGAGATGGATCGCCATAAGCAAATAAACCAAAACGAGCAACCCAAGCAAGCATACTAATAAGCATAACATATTTGATACCTAAACGTTTCATGAAGAAAGGTACAAATAAGATAAATGCGACTTCTGACATTTGAGAAATAGACAACAGTATAGAAGGGTATTTAACCACTAAACTATCAGCATATTCAGGGAATCTTTCAAAATCATGTAAAAATGGATTACCAAAAGTATTGGTTATTTGTAAAATACCACCTAATAAAACCGCAAATAGAAAAAATATAACCATTCGTGGTTGTTTGAATAAAACAATAGCATCTAACCCTAATGCGCTAATGATGTTTTTTTCTTCAGTTTTATTTTTTGTTGTTGGAATCAATGGTAGCAAGAATGAATAAAGGCTGAGTAATAAAGCAGATGCAGCTGCAATATAAAGTTGCATGCTACTCAGTTCTAATTTTAAAAGACTCACAAGCCACATAGCAACAATAAATCCAATGGTGCCAAAAATTCTGATACAAGGGAACTCGGTAATAACATCAAGTCCACGTGATTCTAAGCAAGAATAAGCGATTGAATTTGAAATGGCGATGGTTGGCATGAAAGCTAGGCAATGAATCAATATCACAATCATCATCATGAAAGGAGATGTTACAGAAGCCGCAATAAATAGTGTTAAAGCACCAATTAAATGACAAAGCATATACAAACGGTTAGCAGGTATCCATCTATCCGCTACAATCCCAAGTAAGCCAGGCATAAATAAAGATGCGATACCCATTGTTCCGTATATCGAACCTACTTCAAGACCAGTAAATTGTAATTTACGTATCATATAAGAACCGAGAGTTATTAACCAACTTCCCCAGATAAAATATTGTAAGAAAAATATAACCCTAAGTTTAAAATGAATATTCATTTATAATTCCTTAATAAACAAGATTTACTATAATCTAATATCTAAATATCAATAAAATAATTATTTGATCAAAATAAAAAATGGCAGATTAACCTGCCATTTTTTTAGTTTTGATTTAATAAAACAGACTCCAGTGCAACAGTGATCATTTCTTTGAACCCTAATTGTCTTTGTTCTGCTGACATTGCTTCGCCTTTTCGGATATGATCTGAAACCGTACAAATGGCCAGTGCTTTTGCACCATATTCAGCCGCAACGCCATAAATGCCAACAGCTTCCATCTCAACGCCTAAAATATTGTACTTTTCCATAATATCAAACATATCAGGTTCAACACTATAAAAAAGATCAGCAGAAAAAAGGTTACCAACTTTAACATTTACACCCAATTTTTTAGCTGTATTAACTGCATTACAAGTTAAATCAAAGTCGGCGATAGCGGCAAAATCATGATCTTTAAAACGTAAGCGGTTAACTTTTGAATCAGTACAAGCACCCAACCCAACAATAATATCTCCTAAGTTGACATTAGGGCTAATTGCGCCACATGAACCAATACGAATGATGTTTTCAACGCCATAAAATTTAATTAGTTCGGTTGTATAGATTGAACAAGATGGAATACCCATTCCATGCCCCATAACTGAAACCTTTTTATCTTTGTAATAACCAGTGAAACCCAACATGGATCTTACATTAGTAACTTCTGTTGCATTTTCTAAAAAGGTTTCTGCAATGAATTTTGCTCGTAGCGGATCGCCGGGCATTAAAACGGTTTTTGCAAAGGCATTATCAACAGCATTAATATGCGGGGTAGACATTAACTTCTCCTGGTATTTGTTTTGAAATCGATATTACTTAAACTTAAATTATTTATTTTTTTATAAAAGATTTACCGTAATCCATTGGCGATAAATCAAAATAATCGGCAACACTCTGTCCTATATCGGCAAATGTTTCACGATGACCTAAAGAGCCAACAGGCACACTATCTCCGTAGACAATGACAGGTATATGTTCGCGAGTATGATCGGTACCTGACCAAGTTGGATCACAACCATGATCGGCGCTAATAATAAGCAGATCGCCAGGTTGGATAAGCGCTAACATCTCAGGAAGACGACTATCAAAATATTCTAAAGCAGTGGCATAACCTGAGACATCGCGACGATGCCCATAAGAAGAGTCAAAATCGACAAAATTAGTAAATACAATCGTATTATCTTTAGCCTGCTTAATTTCTTCTAGTGACGCATTAAATAAAGCTTCAAGACCGGTTGCTTTTACTTTTTTGGTAATTCCAACTTGTGCATAAATATCGGCAATTTTACCAATTGACACTACGGTACCTTGTTTTTCATCAACTAGTTTTTTAATCATCGTTGGTGCTGGTGGTTCAACAGCAAGATCGTGGCGGTTACCCGTACGCACAAATTCGCCCGCTTTTTTACCAACAAAAGGTCTAGCAATAACGCGGCCAATGTTGTAATTACCTTTATTTAGCTCATCACGTGCAATTTCGCAGACTTCATAAAGTTTATCTAAACCAAATGCCTCCTCATGACATGCAATTTGGAATACAGAATCAGCAGAAGTATAAAAAATTGGCTTGCCAGATGCTATATGTTCTTCACCAAGTTCATCAAGAATGACTGTACCAGATGAGTGACAATTACCGAGGTAACCAGGAAGTTTTGCACGAGAGACAATTTTATCTAAAAGATCTTGAGGGAAGCTATTAGTGGTATTAGTAAAATAACCCCAGCCAAAAAGAACTGGCACGCCAGCTAATTCCCAATGTCCTGATGGAGTATCTTTACCTGAGGAAATCTCGCTTGCATAGCCATATGAACCAATAATTTCACCTTCAGTTTGCATACCTTTAGGATAATGACCAGTTGATTCATACGCCGCTTCGATTAAGCCTAATTTGCCTAAATTAGGTAAATTTAATGGACCACTACGACCATGCTCAGCTTTACCTAAAGCACAAGCTTCAGCAATATGTCCTAAAGTATCAGCACCCTCATCGCCATATTTATTTGCATCTTCAGCGCCACCGATACCAAACGAATCTAGGATCATAATAAAAACTCTTTTCATAATTTCCTCTAACTAATAAGCAAAACTTAACTTGTGTACAATCTTTTTTATTAGAATTCTGGTTATAATTTATAAAAACATCGCTTAGTTAGCTATAATACACGATAACAAAAAACAAAAAAGATTTAAGCGTTGCTTTAGCTGAATATTTGTATAAATAATGTGATTAATTTGATCTTAGTCATATTTTTGTATATCAAAAAATTTATAAAACATTTTTTTAAGTGTAGAAATTAATCATGCTGTTTACACTATTTTGAGAAAAAAACGTAATGAATATACATAAAAAACAAAACATTCCTATAGCGACGTGAATATCTATTGTTTAAAAATAAATTATAATTTTACAAAATCACCTTGCTCATAAACGAAATTGGAAATCGAAAAGAGTTATACGAACGTTAAATGGAGATGTAGTATAATCGTCAAACCTTTAGATATTCAAAATATAGAAAATAAAGGCTTAAATGATTTATCAACCATAATAATACAGTTAAACCCATAAAGCGATTTTCGGAAGAAAATGCCTTATGGGTTTTTAGAGGATTATTTTAACTATGAAGTATAAACAATCTGGTGTTTCCCTATACCTAAATTTTCCAGCGTTTTTATGCTTTTGGTCAGTTTGGTTGCCATTTTTCTTAGTTTGTATTCATCATTTTATATTTACCTTATTTTTTACTCATTAGAGTAGTTTAAAAATTAGGTAAATACACAAATTTATTTACATGGGCGTATTCTGTTAAATTTACTCTATTCCAAATCAATCAATACCTAGCACCATTCGCCCATTTTTAGTTGCCACATTAATCACATTGTCTAAATCGGTATAACGGCATCCTGTTACTAACAATTTAAGTTCTTCCCACATATTACCCGTTGAAAATGGTAACATATAATCACTAACATTATCCGTGCCAATAGCAACCGGAATACCAGCAGCAGCCAGTTCATCAACAGGGGTTAATGAGTTACGAGTAGGGCCTTGTTCTTCACGGCGAGGGCTATCGATCCAAGCAAAAGGGCAAGCAATAACCATCATTTTGGCCTCTTTCATTTTTTTGTAGAGTTTTTGGCGATATGCTAAACTATGTGCAGTGATAGAAATGCTATGGATAGCAACAACTCGCCCGTGCATACCATGCTCAAGGGTTTTATCGGTAAGTTGTTCTGTTTCGATCTCATCTTGTGAGTTAAATTGGTCAACATGTACATGCACCATTTTGCCTAGTGATTTACCTGTTTGCATTAACACGTCAAGATGTTTAAGTCCCATACCTTCACCATGATCACGCTCATCACGACGTGGTAAACCGCCAATAATATCAACTAAATCAGCCCCTTTATCAAACCAATAACGTGCTTCTTTATCAATAACACCTTTAAGTGTTTGATTAACTAATTTTATGGTGATGTCATTTTTATAAGTTTCTCGTGCTCTTAAGGCCCCTTTAATTGCTCGCTCTTCAGCAATAGGATCAATATCAACAAACGATCCCATGGCACTTACACCTTGCTCAATCATACGTTCAACCGCCATACTAAAATGACGATAGTAATCATCTTCACTCATTGATGCTTTGACTTTATCTAATGTATCCCATTTTTCAATTAAAGTCTGTTTTTGATAGACATCAAAGCTATCAACCGAAATAGTAAAAGCACGATCAGCATGCATATGTGCATTAACCCATCCGCCATTTTGCTTAATATTATTCATTAAATAGGCTTTTAAACTTTGGTCTCTTGTGGTTAATAACATGTTTTTATGTTCAATCATAATATGCCTCTACAATTCAATCATTTTAAATGAAGTTGATAAAATCGGGCGCAATAGGCAAAAAAAATCCCCCAAAAAGGAGGATAAAATGGAATCAATAATATTAATGATTAAGATTACTGAGTTACAATTGATCATTGCGCCTACACCGTGTCGATAAAAAACTGCAGAAATTCTAACCAAAATATTTTTAATAGCAAGTACTATAATTTATAAAATGTATAAATAAATGAAATGGTTAAAGTATTATTTTTTAGATTTTTTACTTCAAAAAATAGTTTTTAATAAAGTTAATTACCAATAAAATAAAAAATAAAGTTATAAATAGTTATTTAATAAAAATAATTTGTTGTCACAAAAATGAGATTATTAACATTAAATACTGCTTTTGGATATTAGCAGTAGCAAGCGTATACTACACAAACACCTTATTTTGAAATATAGGTAGTCTACTGACATGAGTCAATTAAATATTATTGCCACAATCACAGTTAAACCAGAATTCTATGACGCATTTCAGCCAATTTTTAAACGTCTAGTAGCAGGTAGTTGAGCTGAAGCAGGCTGTTTACGCTATGAACTTAATCTCAAAGTATAGATAATTCAAATATCTTTATAGTGATCGAAACATGGGCATCACAGCAGGCAATTGATTTTCATAACACAACGCCATATTTTGTTGAATTTGCCAACTTTGCTAAAGATTATACTGATAGATTAGAGATAAATATTGCCAAACAAGTAATATGAATTAAAGGATGATAGTAGTTAACATTTGGGGGTAGCTACTATATTAATTAATCAAATAGTTCGATTTTTATATTCCGTGAATCACTTCGACCCATATCGTCAAGCACTAAAATTTTAAAAGTCCCGCTTTGTGTTGGGATCCAGTTAAGAGCCTTCCGTGGCTCGGTTTGCCCAATAAAACTGTTATTAACAAACCAATAAAGTGATTTAACATCACCATCACAATTAGCAGTAAAACTAATTTGTTCATTTTTTTGTTTAGTGGTTCTAAATTGATAAACTACATTTTTAAGAGGCGAAGTTATTTTTGGCGGTTCGCCTAAAAAATTTTGTGATGAATGACAATGTTTTGTTGATGGTGGCGCTTTTTTAGCAATCCCGGCTTTAGCAAAAACAGCGGCTAAATCTGACGGCCAATATTCAAAAACAGCTAAGTGAGAGGTTGCTAAATCATAAGGAAGACAAACAGCTTTACCTGTTTGATTGTCGACCATAACGGGTCTAAAAATGGTATCGGGATTAATTGGCGACACACCCGGAATAAACCACGTTTTACCTTTTGCCTTGCACCATTGAGTCAGTAGATTGCCACTGGTTAGACAAATATCGATACGCTTTAAATTTGGAGGTAATGGGCGATTAGGTTCACGCAAGTTAGGATAATAAGCGTTAATACTTTCAACGATATTAAAAAAGAGCGGTGTGGCGGCATCGACGCCTACAAAGGCATTATTACCACTACCATCAAAGTTACCAAGCCAAACCACCATTGCATAGTTACCAAAAGTTCCAGCTGTCCAAGCATCACGAAATCCCCATGATGTACCTGTCTTCCAAGCAACGGGTACCACCTTTTTTTGCATTTTGCTAAGTACATCTTGTGGGCGGGTATTTTGTTTCAACATATCAATGGTCATAAATGCTGCTTGTGGACTTAACAGCTTTTGTGGTTCGGGTGAGTCGTCGGCTTCAATAAATTGCAATGGCTGCCAACGACCTTCGTTGGCTAGCATGGCATATAACCCGACTAACTCTTGTGCACTAACTTCACCACCACCTAACACTAAAGATAAACCATAATGCGACTCATCGGCGAGTTTTTGGATATGGGCATTGACCAAAAATTGATAAAAAGAGGGATTATGCAATTTAGATGCCACCGATACAGCAGGAATATTACGGCTATGAATTAATGCATCGGTTGCCGAAATAGGTCCACGAAAGTTACGATCAAAGTTTTCTGGCGTGTATGAACCAAAATCAGTTGCCACATCTTTTAAAATTGTACGAGGATGTAAAACACCTTGGTCCATACCAAGCGCATAAATAAACGGCTTAAGTGTAGATCCGGGTGAGCGTTTAGCAAGTGTACCATTAACTTGACCTTGAATAGAATTATTAAAATAATTAGCCGAGCCAATCAGTGCCTTAACCTTCATTGTTTGGGTATCAACCAAAATTATTGACGCATTATTAATACCTTTTATGCGATTTCGCTCAATAAACAAATTGACTTGCCGACTAATGATTTTTTGCAGATTATTATCTAACGTAGTTTTAATTTCTTGAGCATCGCTTTGCTGTTGTTGAATGATTTGATTAATAAAATGCGGTGCACCAAAAGGCATTCGTTCTGGTTGACGCAAAACCAACTTTTGCGAAAAAAGAGCGACAATATTGCTATCAACAAAATATTTTTCTTGCCAACGCTCAAATAATTGATTTCTTGCTTTAACTAACGCTTTGCCAGCAAATCCGGTTTTTCGATCAACTCGATATGTTGGTGATTGAGGTAATACCACCAAAGTTAACGCCTCGGGCAAATTGACTTGTGAAGGTGGTTTATTAAAATAGATAAATGACGCAGCACCAATACTTTCAATATTGCGACCAAAAGGGGCATAATTTAAATACGCTTCTAAAATATCATGTTTAGAATACATCAACTCTAACTGTATAGCCCTAGCAATTTGATGCAACTTCCCACCAATGGTTTTAGTATTTAACTGCCAATGCATTCGCGCAAGTTGCATGGTAATGGTTGAAGCACCTTGACGATTTCCACCACCAAGATAGGTTGCTCCAAAAGCCCTAATTAGACTAAATGGATTAAAGCCAACATGATAATAAAACCACTGATCTTCCTGTAACAACAAACCATTAACAATATTAGGCGAAATATCTTCTAAAGGCGTCCATAAACGATAACGATCATCATTGGCTAATGTCATTCGAATTAGCTGGTTATTATCATCATAATAGCGCTTTGAAAAAGTGAGTGATTCAGAAAGAGGGGCATGAGGTAACAAACGAATAACAAAGATCGCAATAAATAACAGTAACAAAGCCATTAATTTATTTTGATGACGAACAATAAATCTAAACATATTTAGTCAAAAGTTTAAAACGCATGTATCAAAAGCCATGACCAATGCATTCGCATTGGTCATGATTAAATTACATTTTATCAATTGTCTTAATACCTAGCATGTCAAGGCCAGTTTTAAGTGTTTTAGCTGTTAAAGAAGCTAATTTTAAGCGACTTTGTTTCAGGCTTTCGTTTTCAACTGATAAAACAGGGCAGTTTTCATAAAAACTTGAAAACAGCGTTGCAATTTCATAAAGATAAGCACAAAGCACATGCGGGGTACCTTCGCTTGCCACGATTGAAATAGTTTCATCAAATTGAATTAAACGAGTTGCTAAAGCACGCTCTTTATCAGATTCCAAACTAATATTAGCTGTTAAGCTATCTTCGGAAATATTGGACTTTTTAAAAATTGATAATACACGGGTATAAGCATATTGTAAATAAGGTGCGGTATTGCCTTCAAATGACAACATATTATCCCAATCAAAAACATAATCAGTAGTCCGATTTTTAGAAAGATCAGCATATTTAACTGCACCAATAGCTACCGCATCGACAATTTTTGCAAGCTCACTTTCAGAAAGATCAGGATTTTTGCTACGAATTAAAGTTGTTGCTCGCTCACACGCTTCATCTAGCAAATCATTTAATTTAACAGTATCGCCTGAACGGGTTTTAAACGGCTTACCATCTTTACCTAACATCATACCAAACATATGGTGTTCAAGCTTTAATGATTCAGGTACATACTTAGCTTTGTGAACAATAGTCCAAACTTGCTCTAAATGTTGATGTTGGCGGGAATCAATATAATAAAGAATACGATCGGCATGTAACGTTTCGTAACGATATTTAGCACAAGCAATATCGGTTGTTGCATAAAGGTAGCCACCATCACGTTTTTGGATGATAACACCCATCGGTTCGCCTTCTTTGTTTTTATACTCATCAAGAAAAACAACAATCGCCCCTTCACTTTCAACAGCAAGCCCTTTCTGTTTTAAATCGGCAACAATACTAGGTAGCATGCTGTTATAAATGCTTTCACCCATGGTGTCTTCAAGCGATAACGTAACATTTAAACGTTTATAAGTGGCAATATTTTGCGTCATGGTAATATCAACTAGCTTATGCCACATATCACGACAATATTCATCGCCACCTTGTAATTTCACTACATAATTACGAGCTTTTTCGGCAAACACTTCGTCTTCGTCATAATGTTTTTTAGCGGCGCGATAGAATGACTCTAAATCTGAAAGCTCCATATCATTGGCATGTTCATTTTGCATCTTTTCAAGATACGCAATTAACATACCAAATTGAGTTCCCCAATCACCAACATGATTAGCACGAATAACATTATGACCTAAAAAAGATAAAACACGAACGCTAGCATCACCAATAATAGTTGAACGCAAGTGTCCAACATGCATCTCTTTGGCGACATTAGGCGCCGAATAATCAACCACAATAGTTTGCGGTTTGGCGGGTAAAGTAATATTAAGTTTATCACTACTTAAAGCAACTTCATTTTGCTCAGCAATCCAGCTATTTTTCAAAAAGATATTAATAAAACCAGGGCCTGCAATTTCAACTTTTTCAGCGATATCATCAACATCAAGATGCTGTAAAACCGTCTGAGCAAGTTCTCGAGGAGGCATTCCCATTTTTTTAGCAACAGACATAATGCCATTAGCCTGATAATCACCAAATTGTATTTTAGCTGATTGCTTAATTAAAGCGTCGCAGTTCTTATCTGCACCAGCCATAATCATAGCTTGTGAAACGCGTTGCGTTAATAATTGTTGAATATTCACACTAAACCTAACCAATTATAATAAAATGTCCCATATAATACCGACAAAGTGATGAATTGTCACTTATCGCATTAAAAGGGGAGGTCTCCTTTTTATTAAAAGAGTGTAAAAAGTCGAATAAATTGATGCTCCAGCCAAAATATTTTAATCAAGCCTTATTTTTCATCAAAAAACAAAAATATAATGTAATTGTTTAATTTTTCTAAAAAACGCCTTCTTATAAAAATTTTAATAAAATCAATAGCCTAACTGAGAAATTTTAGAGCGGAAAATACTCACACAACACTGTGTAAGATCAATATGAATTTATGTCCAGACTAATATAGACAAATACCCACTTGGAAAAAGAGATAAAAATTAATACTAAATACAGGCTAAATTGGATAATAAATAAGCGTATTGCAATACGTTAGAAGGTATTTTTTATCAAATTTGAATTGGTTGTCTGTGATGAGGTGATGAGATATTTCAATAAAAAACTCACGAAAGATTTATATTACTAGAGTCTATAAATATCGTCAATTGGTATAACGATATTAGCATGTTGTATGATACGGTTAAAAATGTAAAGAAGGATCATGATGAATACAAAAGCTCAACATCCCCGAGTAATATTTTTATTGCACATTTCTTTTAAAAACATATCTGAATAAGAGCTTAAATCATCTTGATTTTTACCAAGCGAGTATTTTTCCCTAATTTGAGCAGACAATCACTAAAATGATGTAAAAATAATTTATTGTCATTATCGATTTCAAATATTGCGGAATCAGAATAAGAATCAACTAATAAATCTAATATCTCCAAAAAAGCTTTATCATTTTTTAAAATCTCATCAACTGTAACTGCTTGAAGATATTTTATTATGTCTATTATCTGAGATAACGTTAAAATAGTTGGACCATTTTTTATATTATTTCATATTTGTTGGAGCATAGCATTTATCTAAAAATTAACATCTCATTCTATTTATATAGTAGATGAATTTTGTACTTTTTGAATAATTTTTAGAACGATAGTTACATATGTAATATAATTGGGGAAATAATATGATTAATATAGATAACTTTTATGACTGCGAAAAAAAACTGACTGATAAAGATTTAAATGCTTGTGAAAATAAACTAGGTATTACGATTCCAAACTCTTTAAAAGAGCTATATGTTAATTGCAATGGTGGAAATGTATATAGAAGTATTTGTAGAATAGCTTACCCACCATATGAATTTGAAATTTTAAAATTTTTGCCAATAAAATATTTAAGGATGACCCAGATTTCTTGTTGGAAGGAGTTGCATTGAAATGCTGGAGTGACGAAAAGTTACCGAAGACTTTACTGCCTTTTGCTATTGATTATAGTAATGGTTTTTTATGCATAAATATTAATACAGGCGCAATATATCGATATATAAGATCAGACTGGGATAGGGCTATAAATTATACCTGGATTCAAACATGAAGTGCAATTTTAAACAAGGTGGAGTGAAGAAAGTAGAAAGGTGATTTATACTAGCACCTTCGCACCACCACAGTTTGGAGATTGCTATGTATTATAATCACCTTTCTAGGAAGGAAAGATACCAAATTTTCGTATTATTACAAGCCGGAAAGAATAAAAAAGAGATAGCCCAGCTACTTAATAGACATCCTTCGACAATAAGTCGAGAGATAAAAAGAAACTCAAAACCTAATCAAGCCTATCAAGCACATGATGCGGTAACCTTAGCTAGGAAAAGGCGGAAAAACAGCGGTAATGGTAAGCCAATAGAGTCTTCGGTATGGCGCCAAGTTGAAAAATACCTCATGCTTTATTACAGCCCAGAGCAGATTGCTGCACGTTTAAAGAAAGTCAGCGT
>NZ_LZHJ01000118.1:0-752 GCF_001690815.1 Gilliamella sp. GillExp13
CGCAGCTCATAGCTATAGTAACAGAATGATTTTGTTGTAGTTGCTGTGCCCACGTTTTACGTGCCTTTGTGGGCACTAAAGCTTTTTTATGATTTCTTCCTGAAGCTGTGATTTTAAGCTCAGCTCAGCAAACATCTATTTAAGCTTACGGTTTTCAGCCTCCAGCTCTTTTAAGCGTTTGATATCCGAAGTTTCCATTCCGCCGTATTTTTCCCGCCATTTATAAAAAGTTGAATTACCCATGCCATATTTACGGCAGAGTTCCTTGACAGGAATACCTGCTTCAGCTTCTTTTAAAATAGCGACGATTTGATGTTCAGTCATTTTTTTCATCATTAAATCCCCTTTTACTTTTATCATAGAGAATTTTCTACTTTTTTGCTGTACTATTTTAGGGGAGAGTTACAGTCTCCTTCTTTAATAATGCCTATAGGCTTTGCCTTTTCGCCTTAGATAAGGTTTGAATTGTTCATAGCGCGCTTTATTCTGATAAAGGTAGTTATAGATTGATTTTGGACACAGACTTTCTTTAAACGTGCGGCAATCTGCTCTGGGCTGTAATAAAGCATGAGGTATTTTTCAACTTGGCGCCATACCGAAGACTCTATTGGCTTACCATTACCGCTGTTTTTTCGCCTTTTCCTAGCTAGGGTTACCGCATCATGTGCTTGATAGGCTTGATTAGGTTTTGAGTTTCTTTTTATCTCTCGACTTATTGTCGAAGGATGTCTATTGAGTAGCTGGGCTATCTC
>NZ_LZHJ01000119.1:0-1286 GCF_001690815.1 Gilliamella sp. GillExp13
TTTGCTTTGTGTGTTCTTAATTGTTATTTATTATAATAATAGGCATCAATGGTTATCAGGTGATATTTGAGCGACAGGTTCTTGGATTTTTATATTCTGCTATACCGCCATATTATTTTCCTTATATAGAAAGTCTCTATATAGGCGTATTTAGATTAGCTTGTTATATTTGGATAATAATGGTGATTTGTTTAGGGATAAAGCTACTGCGAACAGTTTTTGTAACAGAGCCAGATATGATTGTATTATCCTCGGACAATAGTCAAAAAACTCATTTATCTTTATTTATTCTATTATTTAATTTCTATTATTTATCTATTGCCTTATTTTGTTTAAATTTCTTTTTTGTTCCTAAAGATCCTCTGGATTCTATAGGTCCCCTTGAATACCACATTAGAACTATTATTTTTTATTCAGTTTTTTTACTGATTGTAAATACGATTGGTTATTTTGTTTTGCGAAAACAATTTAAAACTGTTTATGATAATTTACAGGTGAAGTCATTAATTTCAAGTTCTGTCATTGCTTTTGTGTTAACATCGCTGACAGCAATAATTGTTTTATTTTTCAATATATATTGTCTGAAATGGTTTGATGAGGTTGCAGACTCATTAACAGACAGCGAAATAATGGCTATTGTTATAACAGATATTATATTATTTCTTCTTACTCTATGTGTAATAGGTTCGGTAGTTGTTAGTAAAACAGCAAAAGCATTTTTTGGGGGAAAAGTTAATTTATCCAGTTTTGTTGAGTCAAAGTCAGAATAGAATTTGTACAAATTAGTTTAGTGGTAACATTTTTACATTAATTGTAAGAATTGTTGCCTGAAATTTTTACTTTTTTCGGTATGATATGCCTGGATTCAAACATGAAGTGCAATTTTAAACACGGTGGAGTGAAGAAAGTAGAAAGGTGATTTATACTAGCACCTTCGCACCACCACAGTTTGGAGATTGCTATGTATTATAATCACCTTTCTAGGAAGGAAAGATACCAAATTTTCGTATTATTACAAGCCGGAAAGAATAAAAAAGAGATAGCCCAGCTACTCAATAGACATCCTTCGACAATAAGTCGAGAGATAGAAAGAAACTCAAAACCTAATCAAGCCTATCAAGCACATGATGCGGTAACCCTAGCTAGGAAAAGGCGAAAAAACAGCGGTAATGGTAAGCCAATAGAGTCTTCGGTATGGCGCCAAGTTGAAAAATACCTCATGCTTTATTACAGCCCAGAGCAGATTGCTGCACGTTTAAAGAAAGTCAGCGTCCAATCAATCTATA
>NZ_LZHJ01000120.1:0-15776 GCF_001690815.1 Gilliamella sp. GillExp13
TTTAGTGTGTAATACATTAAAACAAGCCTTATTTCGGCGTCACTTTCCTAAAAATGTACTCATTCATAGTAACCAAAGAAGCCAATATTGCAGTGCTGATTTCAAGCAATTATTATTACAATATGGACTAAGGCAAAGCATGAGTCGAAGAGGAAACTGCTTTGATAATGCGGTTGTTGAGAGTTTTTTTCATACACTCAAAACCCATATTATTCATGACTGTTACTATAAAACGAGGAAGCAGGCTAATAAAGCACTATTTGAATATATTGAAATCTATTATAATCGGATACGCCGTCATTCAGCCAATGGCTGGGTATCACCTGAACAATATGAACAACAATATTACCAAAACGAAAAAATGATAGAGGCGGGCACTGTCTAATATTCTGGCTAGGATCAGTCAGCCCGACTAAAAAACAATTTTATACTAAAACGTATAGTTACATGAAAGTTTTTAACAGAAATTACAACTCCTATGGCAACCTCGCTTTAGCATTGGCCTTGTAAAGGTGAGTATCAGGATGATACGAATAATCAGGGTTACATTATAATCGCTACCAATATTACGACCCGTACACCGCCCGCTACATCAGCCAAGTACATTTTAACTCATGCAGATTTTTACTTTGTCGATAATCAATTAAATGATATCGACAGCACGACGTTAACTTGCATAAGTTATTCTTATCATTTTTTATGAAAAATAAATTTTAACTATTAAAATCAATAACGTTTTATTTTAATTAATAAATTTGAACCATTGATTAATAATACTACATATAGTGACAAATTCAATTAATAGGTACTATATATTGTATATTTTGATAAATATCAATTATCATAATTAAAAATATATTTTAACATTGGAATGAAAGAATGAATAAATCAATACTTGTTACCAAACGAGATGGAAAGAAAGAACCAATAAACCTTGATAAAATCCACCGTGTTATTACATGGGCTGCTGAAGGATTAGAAAATGTTTCTGTTTCTCAGGTTGAATTACGTTCACATATTCAATTTTATGATGGCATTCGTACATCGGATATTCATGAGACAATTATTCGTGCTGCAGCCGATCTGATCTCACAAGAAGCGCCAGACTATCAATATTTAGCTGCACGCTTAGCAATCTTTCATTTACGTAAAAAAGCCTTTAATCAATTTACCCCACCTTCACTTTATGAACACGTTAAAAAATTGGTCGATAACGAGCTTTATGATAAACACTTGCTTGAAGATTATACGCAAGAAGAATTTGAACAAATGGATAAGATTATCGATCACTGGCGAGATATGTCTTTTTCGTATGCCGCAGTTAAACAACTTGAAGGAAAATATCTAGTACAAAATCGTGTCACTAACGAGATTTATGAAAGCGCGCAGTTTTTATATATTCTAGTTGCAGCTTGCCTTTTCGCTAATTATCCTAAAGATACACGTCTTAGTTATATCAAACGCTTTTATGATGCCGTTTCAACCTTTAAAATTTCGCTACCAACGCCAATTATGGCGGGGGTTCGTACTCCTACTCGACAGTTCAGTTCTTGCGTATTAATTGAATGTGATGATAGTTTAGATTCTATTAACGCCACAGCAAGCGCTATTGTTAAATATGTATCACAACGGGCAGGAATTGGAGTTAATGCAGGGCGAATTCGTGCGTTAGGAAGCTCAATTCGTGGTGGTGAAGCTTTTCATACAGGCTGCATTCCATTTTATAAATATTTCCAAACAGCGGTTAAATCTTGTTCGCAAGGTGGTGTGCGAGGAGGAGCAGCAACTGTTTTCTATCCTCTTTGGCATTTAGAAGTTGAAAGTTTATTAGTATTACGTAACAACCGTGGCGTTGAAGAAAATCGTGTCCGTCATTTAGACTATGGCGTACAAATCAATAAATTAATGTATCAACGTTTAATCAAAAACGAAAATATTACCTTATTTAGCCCATCGGACGTTCCTGGTCTTTATGATGCTTTCTTTGCCGATCAAGATAAATTTGAAACACTTTATAAACAATATGAACAAGATCCAAATATTCGCAAACGCGAAGTTAAAGCCATTGAACTCTTTGCATTATTAATGCAAGAGCGCGCATCAACTGGGCGTATTTATATCCAAAATGTCGATCACTGTAATACTCACAGCCCATTTAATACACAATTAGCACCTGTTCATCAATCTAATTTATGTATGGAAATCGCACTGCCAACAAAACCGCTTAACAACGTTAATGATGAACATGGCGAAATTGCCCTTTGCACATTATCAGCCTTTAATTTAGGTAAAATAGAATCTCTAGATGACTTTGAAGAGTTAGCCGATTTAGCGGTACGCGCTCTTGATTCACTACTTGATTACCAAGATTACCCTGTACCTGCAGCTCGTCATTCTTCATTAAATCGTCGTACATTAGGTATTGGTGTTATTAACTATGCCTATTATTTAGCAAAACATGGGGTTAAATATTCCGATGGCAGCGCCAACAATTTAACTCACCGTACCTTTGAAGCCATGCAATACTATTTGCTAAAAGCATCGAATAATCTAGCTAAAGAAAAGGGAACCTGCCCATTATTTAGTCAAACCACATATTCGCAAGGTATTTTACCTATTGATACTTATAAAAAAGATTTAGATACCATTACTAAAGAGCCATTACACTATGACTGGGAATCACTACGAGCATCAATTAAAACCTATGGACTTCGTAATTCGACATTATCGGCATTAATGCCATCAGAAACTTCGTCACAAATTTCCAATGCAACAAATGGTATTGAACCACCACGTGGTTTTATTAGTGTAAAAGCATCAAAAGATGGTATTTTAAAACAAGTGGTTCCTGAGTATAACCATCTGAAAAATTTTTACGAATTACTTTGGCAAATTCCAAATAACACTGGTTATTTACAATTAGTAGGCATCATGCAGAAATTTATTGATCAATCAATTTCTGCTAATACTAATTATGATCCGGCTAAGTTCCCAAATAATAAAGTACCCATGAAACAGCTATTATCAGACTTATTGACTGCTTATAAATTTGGCGTAAAAACACTCTATTATCATAATACACGCGATGGCGCTGAAGATATTCAAGGTGATATTGTTCCAACAACCCATTCGGATGATGGCTGTGAAGGTGGCGCTTGCAAAATTTAACCTTGATTAAAACTAAATAGCTACACGCTAAAATTCAATTTTTTATCGGGGAAAACTAGTAATTTCCCCATTCAACTTGCCTTTTACACTGTCAAAAGGAAGCGGTAAAAGCAACAGTAAATGAGTAGGAGTTCTTTTATGAGTATGAATTACAGTACCTTTTCGCAAGTGCATAACGACCAGCTTAAAGAACCAATGTTCCTTGGACAATCAGTGAATGTTGCGCGTTATGATCAACAAAAATATGAGATGTTTGAAAAGCTAATTGAAAAACAACTTTCTTTCTTTTGGCGCCCAGAAGAAGTCGATATTTCACAAGACCGTATTGATTATGCTGCGTTACCAGAGCATGAAAAACATATTTTTATCAGCAATTTAAAATATCAAACTCTGCTTGATTCCATCCAAGGTCGTAGCCCTAATGTTGCTTTACTGCCACTTATTTCAATACCTGAATTGGAAACATGGGTAGAAACTTGGTCGTTTTCTGAAACCATTCATTCTCGTTCATATACTCATATCATTCGTAATATCGTTAACGATCCATCTGTGGTTTTTGATGATATTGTCACTAATAAAGAAATTCAAAAACGTGCTGGGGACATTGCAGGTTATTATGATGATCTTATTAGCTATGCAAGTTACTATAATTTATTTGGTGAAGGTGAACATAACATCAATAATCACACTGTTTGCATTAATTTACGTGAACTTAAAAAGAAACTTTACTTATGTTTAATGAGTGTCAATGCACTTGAGGCTATTCGCTTCTATGTTAGTTTTGCCTGCTCATTTGCTTTTGCTGAACGAGAACTAATGGAAGGGAATGCCAAAATCATTAAACTTATTGCCCGCGACGAAGCGCTACATTTAACTGGCACTCAGTTTATGATCAACACACTACGCAGTGGTGAAGACGATCCCGAAATGGCTGAAATTGCCAAAGAATGTGAACAAGATTGTTATAACTTATTTTTACAAGCCGCTAATCAAGAAAAACAATGGGCCGAATACCTGTTTGAGGGCGGCTCAATGATTGGTTTAAATAAAGATATATTATGCCAATATGTCGAGTATATAACGAACATTCGTATGCAAGCGGTCGGACTAAAATTACCTTTTGAAGCTAAATCCAATCCAATTCCATGGATTAATAACTGGCTTGTTTCTGATAATGTGCAAGTAGCACCACAAGAAGCCGAAATGAGCTCATATTTAGTTGGACAAATTGATTCTGAAATTAATGAAGATGATTTAAGCGATTTTACTTTATAATTTTATACTCAAACACATACTTACCTGAAACTTTTTGACAAAGGGAACAAATTATTGTTCCTTTTTTGTTGTTAATATCAATTAATAATAATTTTCTTTCTTCTAACCGTAGCTTGACAGTCATTTAAAATCGGGTAACGATATAGCTATTGAATTGTCTTAATTTGATAATATAGCTATGACTAAAACCCATTTTTGTTACCCAGTCTCTCCACTTAATTTCAATGATGAACAGATAAATATTACATATCTAAAACAGCAGCTTGAGGAGTTTCAACAGTGGTCCATGGTCCAGTTTGAGCAACAAGCTGACATTGATACCTTAGTGCATTTACGCAGTCAATTTATTGACCGTTTACTTGAACGATTATGGCGTTTTTATCAAATACCTAAACATGTTTCTTCCTTCTTTAAACGTAATCGTATCGCTTTGGTTGCTGTTGGTGGTTATGGTCGAGCAGAATTACACCCACTGTCAGATATTGATATTTTAATTTTAAGTGATTATCCGTTGACTAAAGAGATAGAAAAACAGATCAGTGATTTAGTTCGCTTGTTATGGGATTTGCATTTAGATATAGGGCACAGTGTTAGAACATTCAGAATCTGCCTACAAGAAGCAAAAAATGATATCACAATAATGACTAATTTGATTGAATCAAGGCTTATTTCTGGCAATCAATTACTATTAGATGAACTACATAAGCAAATTTTTAGCGATAAAATCTGGCCGTCTCGTGCTTTTTATAAGGCAAAAATACAAGAACAACATGAACGTCATAAGCAATATCACAGCACCTCTTATAACCTAGAGCCTGATTTGAAAAATAGTCCGGGTGGATTGCGAGATATGCAAATTATTCAATGGATAGCGATTCGTCACTTTGGTGGAGAATTTCTACAAAAAATAGCTGATTTCAACTATTTAACCCCTGAAGATATTGAAGACTTTAAAACTTGTCGTAAATTTTTATGGAGAATACGTTTTGCGCTTCATTGTGTCATAACTCGTTATGATAATCGTTTGTTATTCGATCGTCAGCTAAGCATTGCTAACATGTTAGGTTATCAAGGCGAAGGTAATTTTCCTGTTGAGAAGATGATGCATGATTATTATCGTGTTGCTCACAATATTACTGAACTTAATCAAATGTTATTACAACTGTTTTATGAATCTATACTTGAACATAATCCACATAACAAACCTTATGATATTGACGAATATTTTCAAGTTCGAGACAACCTAATTGATGTAAAAGATAATGACATTTTCAAAAAAGATCCCGTCATGATTATGCAGCTTTTTCACACTATTTTGTTGAATCCTCAAGTTATAGGACTGTATTCTAATACAATTAGACAATTACGTTCCGCTCGGCGTACACTAACCACTTTACTTTGTGAAGATGCAAAAGCAAGAGCGTTTTTTATGTCGATTATCAAGCACCCAGATGCAATTAATAAAGCCATTTTACCAATGCATAAATACGGTATACTTTCTGTCTATATACCGGGTTGGAAACATATATCTGGGATGATGCAATTTGATCTGTTCCATGCTTACACTGTTGATGAACATACCATCCGCTTGCTGCTTGAACTTGATAGTCTTAAAACCGAAAGTGGCAAACAAAAACATCCTAATAGTGCAAAAGTCTTTGCTAAATTACCTAAACTCGAATTATTGGTAATTGTTGGTCTATTTCATGATATTGGCAAAGGCCAACATGGCGATCACTCGGAAATTGGCGCTCATTTAGTTGAAAAATTTTGTCAACTACACGAACTCGAAACCAAAGATACTGATTTAATTTGCTGGCTAGTACGTTATCACTTACTGATGTCTGTTACTGCTCAAAGCAGAGATTTACAAGACCCTGCGGTAATTGGAGAATTTGTTCAATTGGTCAAAAGTAAGCGTCGCTTACAGTATTTGTTATGCCTAACAGTAGCTGATGTTTGTGCTACAAACGAAACGCTTTGGAATAATTGGAAACAAAGTTTAATGCGCGAACTCTATCTTAGTGCAGCAAGTTCCTTTGACTCTGGTATACACCAAATACCCGAACAGCGAAGTGTTGCACGTAAAAATAAGCAAGAAGCATTAACCATTTTAGTTAAACAAAATTATGATGAACAAATTATTAAAGAGCTTTGGCAAAACTATCGCATTGACTACTTTGTCCGTTATACAACCGAACAGATTGTATGGCATGCAAAAATTCTATTGCAACATGACTTGGGCAAAACATTAGTAGCCATAAATCCAAATCCATCTCATGGTGGTAGTGAGCTTTTTATTTATTCGCCAGATAGACCTTATCTATTTGCAACTGTGTGTAATACGCTAAGTATGCATAATTTAACTATTCATGATGCACTTATCATTACAAATAAAAAAGGATTTGCACTCGATACATTTATCGTATTAGAGCCTAATGGACAAACAGTACAAGAAGATCGAAACCAAGGTCTAGTAAATGCACTTGATAAAGCACTACAACAACCTGTTTACAAACCTGTCACCATAAAACCACCGAAACAACGATTGCGATCGTTTTCAGTACCGACTCAGGTTAACTTTCTTTCAGCCTTTAATGACAGCCAAACCTATATGAAGCTCATAGCACTTGATAGACCGGGATTGCTGGCTTGTGTGGGCGAAATATTTGCTAATTTAGATTTATCATTACGGAGCGCTAAAATAGCAACTATCGGCGAACATATTGAAGATCTGTTTATTCTAACTGATAAAAACAATCAAGCGCTTGATGATGAAACATGTCAAAAACTTCGAGAATCAATCATTATAGCTTTTGATTCAATGAATTAATTTAATTAACCAAAAGATATAACTTATGCAATTTTTTATTATCTTATTTCCTATTTTTTGTATCTTTATTGTAGGTTTTATCGCACAAAAAGCCTTAAAATTTGATGTCGCCAACCTATCGAAAATGTCACTTTATGTGCTATCGCCCTTTTTGACATTTAAAACGTTTTATACTCATACTTTAACTACAGATTATCTATTTTATATTGGTTATGTCTTTGGTTTATGCTTTTCATTAGTTATTATTGTCTCAATTTGCTCGATACTCATGAAGTATTCAGTTAAAGAGCGCTGTGCAATGATTTTGAGTTCCTGTTTTATGAACAATGGTAACTATGGTACTCCTGTACTATTAATCTTTTTTGGAGCTGTCGGCTTTGATCTTGGCGTAATAATGATGGTATTACAACAGTTTGTAATGAGTACTGTAGGCATTTACTATGCGGCTAAAGGTAGCGCTCATAGTGATATTGTAAATCAAAAAGACGTTATTAATAAAGTTATTCGTATGCCTGTAGCGTATGGCGCTTTTTTAGGTATTATTTTCCAATTGTGCCACATCCCTTTATCTAAATCGATTATGACTTCAATCGGAATGATCGGTGACGCATCAATTGTAGTGATCATGATTATTTTGGGCATGCAACTGGCAAAAATAAAACTTACTCAGCTTAATTATCCTAAAATCTCATTTGCCTTACTTGCACGTATGGTGATTTCACCAATTGTGGCATTTTGTATGGTTTACTTTATGCCAATTGAGCCTGTTTATAAACAAGTTTTAATTGTCCTTGCTGCAATGCCAACTGCCGCCAATACCACATTAATGTCAGTACAATTTGATACACATCCAGAACTGGTATCAAGTGCGACCTTGCTCAGTACTTTATTAAGCTTGATCACTCTTCCTATTGTGCTTGGATTAGTTGGAACACCAATTCCATTTTAGTAAAACCTGTCTTTTTAAAAGAGGCAGGTGTTATACAAATTTTTCAAAAATTAATTATTCATACTCTAACTATTATCGATAAACTAATTTTCAGTAAGAATAATCCTCTCCTTGCCATTCTTTTTCAAATTGTTTAACAAACTGAACTAAAAAATGATGTCTTGGCTCGGCTAGCTTTTTAGCTATGGGGGTATTCATCATATCTTTAAGTAAAAAAAGTTTTTCATAAAAATGATTAATAACGGTATTAGGATGTTTATAATTATTTTCATCCAGTGAAGTTCGTGGTGAAATATTAGGATCGTACATAATATTATGCTTATTACCGCCATAATAAAAGGTGCGAGCAATACCAATTGCACCCAATGCATCTAAACGATCGGCATCTTGTACGATCTGCCCTTCTAGTGATAATTCTTTTTTCTGATTAAGATTTTTTCGATATGACATATTCTCGATGATAGCAAAAATCATCTTAATTTCGGTGTCGGTAAGTGTTAGAGACGTTAAATAATCACGCAATTCCATTATTGCTTGACTCACATCAGCAACCACTTTTTCATCAATCACATCATGCAAATAAGCGCTAACAATCACAATAAAACCGTTCGCTTTTGGTTCATGCTGTAAAATCTTTTTTGCTAACTTTACAACACGTTCAATGTGCGCCATATCATGACCAGAAAAATCATTGGATAGTTTCTGTTTAACAAAAGATTGAACATCCAAAACAAGCTTTTGTTGTTCCTTTGTTAAGAAGGTATTTGATAATTCGTTCATCTCATTTTTACTCAACAAATTAATTAAAGACAGAATGATAAACACATAAAAATTTTATGTATATATATTGCTAAATAATTAGCAAATACGTTATTTAATATAGTAAATCAATATCAATTTAGGCTAAATAGATAGTCTTATTATTTTTATATGAAATATCTACATATAGAAAAACATTGAATGTAAATATTTTTTATCTTTTTTTTATTTTATCACGATTGTTTTCACTAAAATGGAAAGGTAGAATGCGCGAATCAAAATATTATCAAAGCAAATATTGGAGTTGATTAAGTGAAAATATCAACGCGTAAAGTTTTGCCTTGGCAGTTAATAGAATACTTCACTCGTTATCGCCAGTTTATAGCTCTACTATTTGGTCTATCTATCTTTTTTATAGCACTGATTGTGTGTTGGCACTTACTTAAGGCAATTAATGTTAATGAGTTAAAAAGAGCTATTCATCACCTTTCGATGTCTACAATTTTATTTTCGTGTTTATCTGCTATTGGTAGTTATTTAATGTTGATCTACTACGAATGGTCAGCTGCACGTTATGCGGGCGTCAAATTGAAACCCGCAACTATTGTGCTGGGCGGAATTTGTGCCTCAGCTATCGGTAATGCAATCGGATTGTCGGCATTATCTGGTGGTGCGGTGCGTTGTCGTCTCTATTTTAAACAAGGATTAACAACTATTGATGTTGCCAGAATGTCAATTTTTGTTACCTTATCATTAGGATTCACTTTACCATTATTAGCAGCGATTACCGCTTTAATTCATCCCAAAAATACGATGTTAGCTTTGCATTTATCAGCAAATAGTGTGTGGATAATTGCATGTAGCGTAATTTGCTTTTATGGTGTGCTATTTATCTTTTTGCAAAATAACCGATTAGCAGAAAAACCAAATAACAACACCCAATTATATCAATTATTTCGATGGCCTATCCGTCTTCCTAATCTTCGTTTAGCATCTTACCAATTTATCATTACTCTATTTGATGCCATTTTAGCCGGCGCAGTACTTTATTTTCTTTTACCAAAACACCCTGATTTTGTCACCTTTATTATGATCTATATTCTGGCGTTAGTAGCTGGAGTATTGAGTCACGTTCCTGGTGGTGTTGGTGTATTTGAAGCTATTATGTTAGCGGCATTTTCATCCGAAATTAATATAGCTTCATTAACCGTTGCATTAATCATTTATCGCATTATTTATATTTTAATTCCCCTTATTTTGGCGGCTATTTTGCTTTTAATAAACGAGGGAAAACATTTTTTAACCGCACCTCAGGTTAAAGAGACAGAAACAGGGATTGCAGCGCCTATCATGGCGGCAGCTGTATTTTTTGCCGGTGTGGTGATGATGTTTTCAAGTGTACTTCCTGGGTTTAATCACCATTTAGTCAGCACCTTTATCCCCAGTAAAATAGTCAATATTGCTCATCTAATTGCTAGTTTAATTGGCGTTTTATGCATATTACTTGCAGTAGGAGTAAGACGAAGACTCTATTTTGCATGGGGCATTTCAATTATTTTATTATTCTTAGGTAGTATCTGCTCGCTTTTACGCGGATTACATTGGATTGAAGCCAGTGTATTATTAATTATAGCGATATTATTAATCCATTTTAAACATGCTTTCTATCGTAAAAGTCGATTAAGCATATTACCTTTTTCAATTAAATCGTTTGTCATCTGCTTTTGCATTATTGCGCTTTTTGTATGGCTAATTTTATTTATATATCAAGATATTCCTTATAGTCACGATTTATGGTGGCAATTTGAGTTAGACAGCCGAGTACCGCGTGCACTTCGTGCCGCTTTAGGCAGTTTTATTTTGTTAAGCTTTATTATGTTGTTTTGGTTATTTCGCCCTGCGCCACCAATTCTAACTCAACCAGAACAAAACGAGCTAAGTAAAGCCTATCAAATCATTTTAGATTCAAAACAACCTGAAGGTGGGCTTGCCATGAGTGGCGATAAGTCATTACTTTTTAATGAATCAAAAACTGCTTTTATAATGTATGCCAAGCGAGGCAGAAGCATGGTTGCCCTTTATGATCCAATTGGGAATAGTACTGATCGTGCTAATTTAATTTGGACTTTTCGAGATTTGTGCGATCAACATAATCTTCGTCCGGTTTTTTATCAAGTTAAAGCAGCAAATTTATCTTTTTATATGGATATTGGTCTTAGAACTATTAAGCTTGGTGAAGAAGCCTTAGTTAATTTAAAACAATTTGATTTAAGCTCAAAAGATTATAAAGATCTTCGCTACACGTGGAATCGAGGTCAACGAGATGGTCTATCTTTAGTATTTTATTCTCCAGGTACAGCACCACTTGATGAATTAAAAGTAGTTTCAGATGCATGGTTAAAAAGCAAACACGCTAAAGAAAAGCAATTTTCGTTAGGCGCTTTTTCTGAACAATACTTGAATAATTTCACTATTGCGGCAATAAAATATGAAGGTCGTATTATTGCTTTTGTAAATCTACTAGAAACAAATCAAAACTATAGTGCAAGCATTGATTTAATGCGTGTTGTCCAAGATATTCCTAAATTAACTATGGAGTTTTTAATGGTTGGGTTGATTTTACATTATCAACAAAAAGATTTTAAATTCTTCAGTTTAGGGATGGTTCCACTTGCAGGTATGCAAAGACGTCGAGGCGCTCCTATGATTCAAAGACTAGGTGCGCTAGTTTTTAGACGAGGTGGACGTTTTTATAACTTCCAAGGATTACGCCGCTTCAAAGAGAAGTTTGCAACACACTGGGAGCCACGTTATATGGCGGCTCCCGCAGGGCTTGATCCTTTAGTTGCAATCATTGACACCACCATGCTAATTTCAGGTGGAATAACGGGATTAAAAAAGAATAAGAGATCATAATATGAAAAAAATAATACACTGCATTTTGTTGTTAATTGTTATGATACTCATAGTACTATTAGGATTTGTTGGTTGGTATTTGATAAAAAAACAAGATAGTGCGTCAGTAAAAACGATAACAATCGAAAATGATTTTTCTATTATATCGGCAAAACCTAAACAAACAGCCGAAGCTGCGGCTATTATTGTCGCAACTAACAACAATCATTTTACAGAACAACAACTATTAAACTTATCTGAAAAAATGGGCGCTAAACTAGTTCAGTTTGAATTAAAACCGCAAGCAACTTGTGCTGAGCAAAAAAATCGCTTTAACCAAGCTGTAAACATATTAGGAGAATCTAATTTTGCTGTTGCAGGTATGAGAGAAGGTGCCACTTTTGCTTATCGATGGCTAGCAGAACAGCAAAGTGATGATGCTAAAGCATTATCAATAGAATTCATATTAGATCATAAAGATTGTGATGATCCATTGCCAAAACAAGCTAACCACGGAACGTGGCAAGTAATTTGGAATAATCCACCCGAAGAAAATGTTGCAGTATTCCCACGAGAACAGAAAAAGATTGCTGTCACCACAGGAATTGGCGAATACCAAACTTCACCTGTTGAGCTTTTAAGTTTGCATTTATCTTCAATTTTATTTGGTGATCATCAACAGCTACCTGTTATTGAATTACCCGCAACGAGTAAAGAAGTTCATCCTAAAACCATTACTCTTTACTATTCTGGCGATGGGGGCTGGCGTGACTTAGACAAAGTATCTGCTGAATATATGGCTGCGCATGGTTATTCTGTTGTTGGTGTCGATGCTTTGAAACTGTTTTGGCAACACCGTTCTGTTGAGCGTAGTGCAAAAGATCTTGCCTATTTGATGCAACAATATCGCGAAAAATGGGGTACAACTCGTTTTGTGCTTACAGGTTATTCATTCGGTGGAGATATTTTACCTGCACTTTATAATCGGTTATCAACTACAGATCAAAATAGTGTTCAAGCGATTGTGATGATCGCATTTTCAAAAAATGCCAATTTTGAAATTGAAATCAGTGGTTGGCTTGGTCAATCTGGTAATGAAATGAAAACAGGTCCAGAAGTCAATAACATACCAGCGAGTAAACTATTTTGTATTTATGGTGAAGAAGAGAAACACGATACTGGATGCTTACAGCCAGAAATGAAAGGTGAAGCATTCAAATTACCCGGAGGCCATCATTTTGACGAAGATTATCAGCATTTAGGGCAAATTATCATGGATGCAATTGATAAAAGAATACAATAATTTCGATTAGTGATATCAAAATATTGCAAATTTATTAAATAAAATCGGGTTCTTTGTCATCAATCTGAAAGGAGCTAATGCTCCTTTTTATATGTTCGACTTAATAAAAAAATTATTTTTTTGTTACCCTAACTACACCTTCTGATAATAACATACCACAAAGCGTAAATAGTGTTCCAATAGCAGCAATCCAAGTAAAAGGTTCGTTCAAAATAATAACAGCCGCAATAATAGTAAGAATTGGAACTAAATATAAATAAATACTAATTTTAACTGCACCAATTAATTTAACAGCATAGTTCCAAGATGCAAAACAAATAGCCGAGGCACCAACACCTAAGAATAAAAAATTAAAAATGTTAACAGGATCGGTAAAACGTGATAAATTCCAATCAAAGTCAAAGAAAGATAATACAGGAAACATTAACATCAAACCATAAAAAAAGAATCGCCTTGTTAACAAAATAGTATTGTAGCCATAATTGCTACTTTTTTTAGTTAAAATCGAATAACAAGCCCAAAATAAACAAGCCAACATAGTAAGCAGATCACCAAGTGGATTTAACGAAAGCACAAACTTACCATTAAAGCTAATTAGTCCAACACCAATAATTGCAAATAAACAGCCGACATAAAAACGTTTAGGAGGAGTTTCGGTTTTTAAAAAGAAAATAGATAGTATTGCAGTAAATATTGGTGCTAAAGTGGTAATTACTCCAACATTTGAAGCTGTAGTATAAGTTAATGCAATATTCTCACATAAAAAGTAACAAGTTACACCACACAACCCTGCACATAAAAACATAAACTCTCGCTTAACCCCCTGCCAAGCAAAAAAGCGCGGTGATAAGATCCAAAGGGCTAGATAGCCAAGTCCAAATCGAAAAAACAAGATCTCTATTGGTTTAAAATCCGTCAATAAAACTTTTGTTGCAATAAATGTTGTTCCCCAAAGAAACACTGTCATTAATGCGATTAAGTGCCCTTGTGTTCTTTTTGAAAATAACATAATAATCTCTCTCTCACATAACAATTTCGCAACCAAAGTACAGCTCATTGCTCAATCTTTTATTAAAAATAGTAGTATTCAAAAAAATTTAAAACAATTTAAAACAATTTATGATCAAGACTTGATAACCAAAGAAAAGGCGCTATTTATTAAATAATTAAAATTCTAGCAATACTAGCTTTCTATACGCATTATTTTAAAGCAAAAAAAAAGAAGTAAAAATACTAAAGCAAGTAGTTATTAATAAATAAATGGGAAAAGAAAAGATTTTAAAAATATTTATATGAAAGGAGTATCAGGAAAAAAAATCCACCCGAAAACTCGGATGGAAGGCAAAAAATGAAAAACGTAATCTGTTAATATAGACAAACTAATTAGAGAAAAGTTCAATTTAATTTCATATATTTTTTAATATTTAATGATAAAAAAAGTAACGCAATGATTTTTAATATAAATTATTTTTAAATTTCCTAGATTACACCATGAAGAGCAATTCTTCTTAGCTCCTTAGAATAAAAATCGGCAGGGCTTTTAAACTTATGCCGTTTTCTTGGGCGTGTGTTCAATAGATATTGTATTTTCTTTATCTGTTTGTCGTCAACTAATGAAATGCCGCTGACTTAGGTATAAACTGACGTATTAAGCCATTGGTGTTTTCATTTGTGCCTCTTTGCCAGCTTTTATAAGGCTCCGCAAAGTACACGGTAGTATTTAAATAATGCTCAATAGCATGATGATAATTAAATTCGGTTCCATTATCAAAGGTGATGCTTTTAACCATTTTTTTAAACGGCGTTAGCAATTTTATTATCATATCTCTCGTTTCGGAGGCGGTACGTTGATTGAGGCGCCCAATTAATACTAGCCCTGTTTTGCGTTCAACTAATGTCACCAATGCTTGCTTGTCTTTACGGCTAATAATCGTATCTCCCTCCCAATGTCCTCGTGTTTTCCGGCTTTCTACATAACTTGTGTAACTCTCCCCTAAAATAGTACAGCAAAAAAGTAGAAAATTCTCTATGATAAAAGTAAAGGGGATTTAATGATGAAAAAAATGACTAAACATCAAATCGTCGCTATTTTAAAAGAAGCGGAAGCGGGTATTCCCGTTATAGAGTTGTGCCGTAAATATGGCATGGGTAATTCAACTTTCTATAAATGACGAGAAAAATATGGCGGTATGGAAACTTCAAACATCAAACGTCTAAAAGAACTCGAAGTGGAAAACCGCAAGCTTAAGCAGATGTTTGCCGAACTGAGCTTAAAATCACAGCTTCAGGAAGAAATCATAAAAAAGCTTTAGTGCCCACAAAGGCACGTAAAACGTGGGCACAGCAACTACAACAAAATCATTCTGTTACTATAGCTATGAGCTGCGCTATCGTTGGCTTAAGCCGTTGTGCTTACTATTATCAACCTAAGTTACAGGATGATTCGGTGATTGTTTCGGTATTGAATGCTATCACAGACCGGCATTTACGCTGGGGCTTTCCTAAATGCTTTAATCGTATCAGAAAGCTCGGCTATCAATGGAACCATAAGCGTGTTTATCGGGTGTATTGTGAATTAAAGCTTAATCTCAGAG
>NZ_LZHJ01000121.1:0-20668 GCF_001690815.1 Gilliamella sp. GillExp13
TAGGCTTGATTAGGTTTTGAGTTTCTTTTTATCTCTCGACTTATTGTCGAAGGATGTCTATTGAGTAGCTGGGCTATCTCTTTTTTATTCTTTCCGGCTTGTAATAATACGAAAATCTGGTATCTTTCCTTCCTAGAAAGGTGATTATAATACATAGCAATCTCCAAACTGTGGTGGTGCGAAGGTGCTAGTATAAATCACCTTTCTACTTTCTTCACTCCACCGTGTTTAAAATTGCACTTCATGTTTGAATCCAGGGTTCTAATTCTGTGTAGTGATCATTAAGAATATGTTTTAAGTTTGTCATAGCAACTTTTTTTAATTTAGTATTAATTAATCAATATCTGTGGATTTTAGATAATCAGATAGTAGCATCATGTTGATCACTCCTCGATATTTGTTAATCATTATATTAATGTTAATGGCTTTTGTTTATTTATCTAAGTATACTGAAATACTGATGTAAAAAAATTAATGTGTTACTTATCAAAATTGCTCAGGTATGGTATTGATTTTATTTGATTTTTATCTTGATTTTTAATTAAAATCCTATAGTTATAAAATTATTGCTATTTTCAGCGCAGTTGGATTTTGCTGTCTTTGGTTTTGGAGGAGACTAAAATTTTTGTTAAAAACTTTCAAGTGAATTTGTGTTTATGTAAGAAAATAATCTAGATCTACTCAAGAATGTTTAAAAATGTGGCGTTTAAGCTAAATAGGTATTGCTTTATTATTTTATTGCTATAATATAGCCACTTCTTTGACGCGGGGTGGAGCAGCTTGGTAGCTCGTCGGGCTCATAACCCGAAGGTCGTTGGTTCAAATCCAGCCCCCGCAACCAATTTTAGCTAGTCCGCAACAACTCCACAGTACTCCCAAAAAATATACTTTATCTTTATACCATCACTATTCCGATTTTGGCACCGCTAGCAATGTTGATACTGCTTCGCTAATGCGCCTTGCTATGTAGCTATTGTTCATGGTGTATAAGTGAATTCCATCGACATCTTGAGAAACCAAATCAACAATCTGATCGATTGCATAAGCAATACCGGCATCACGAAATGCATCTGGATGATGTTCATATTTTTCCATCATCTGTTTAAACTTCTTCGGTAGGTTTACACCGCACATTGAGACCATGCGCTCAATTTGATTTTTATTGGTTACTGGCATAATTCCAGCTTCGATCGGTACATTAACGCCCATATCACGTGCTTTATCTAAAAAAGCATAAAAATAATCATTATCAAAAAAGAGCTGTGAAATCAGTTGATCGGTACCTGCATTGACCTTTTCTTTTAGGTGGATCAGATCTTGTTTTAGTGTTGCTGCTTCAAGGTGTCCTTCGGGATAGCATGCACCAATCACGTTAAAATCACCGTTTTCTTTAATGAATGTCACCAGCTCGCTAGCGTATCGAAAATCATCTTTAGGTTGCACATTCGGGTTGATGTCACCACGCAAAGCAAGCACATTATCAATTCCTGCACATTTAAGATCATGTAGGATTTTTTGCATTTCAGCTTTATCAAAATTGATCCCCGGCAAGTGAGCGACGCTTTCAATACCATAAGTATGTTTGACTGAGTGGGCAATATCAATGGTGGTTTGGCCATTTAAGCTACCACCTGCACCATAAGTGACACTGATAAAATCAGGTTTAAAATAACCAAGTTCACGTAATGTACTATAAATTGTTTCTAAAGGTGAGGTTTTTTTAGGGGGAAAAACCTCAAAGGAGAACACGGTTTTTTTATTAAATAGTAGATTTGTTTTCATTTGTTTCATCCATTGATTATGTCACTCATTTTCCTTATTGACACTTCCGCCGCCCAAATAGGCGGCGGAAACGTAAGGCTAAACAAAGTCTGCTTTGTTAATGAAAAACTTAACGACCTTGTAAAAACAGTGCTTATTTCAGTGTTTTTCTTACTTCTAAAGTGGCTTGTACTAAGTGTTGTAAGCTTTCAACCACTTCTTTTTCGCCACGAGTTTTTAAACCGCAATCTGGGTTGATCCACAATTTTTGGTTATCAATCTTCGCGAGTAACTTTTCAATCGTTGCTTTTATTTCGGCTACTGGTGGTACACGTGGTGAATGGATGTCGTAAACCCCAGGTCCCACTTCAGTTTTAAAATTGTTTGTATTAAGTACGTCAATCAACTGCAAATTAGAGCGAGAAGCCTCGAACGAAATAACATCGGCGTCCATTGCATCAATATCTTTAATAATGTCGGCAAATTCGCTATAACACATATGGGTGTGGATTTGCGTATCTGCTTGTACTTTGCTATGTACCAATCTAAACGCAGGGATAGCCCAATCAAGGTATTCACTGCTCCAATCGGCTTTACGCAGAGGTAATTTTTCTTTTAATGCCGCTTCGTCAATTTGAATGATCTTAATACCTGCTGCTTCAAGATCTAATACTTCATCACCAATTGCTAATGCTATTTGGAATACTGATTCTTTTTGAGAAATATCTTCTCGCGGGAATGACCAATTTAGAATAGTCACAGGTCCTGTTAACATACCTTTAACTGGTTTGTCTGTCAGGCTTTGTGCATATTTTGAATATGCAACGGTAATCGGTTTTGAACGTGAAATATCACCCCAAACAATTGGTGGCTTAACGCAACGAGTACCATAAGATTGTACCCATGCTTTTTCAGTAAACACAAAACCATTTAAGCTTTCACCAAAATATTCGACCATGTCATTACGTTCAAATTCACCATGTACTAACACATCAATACCAATTTTTTCTTGTAATTTAATGCATTCAGCAATTTTTTGTTGATTAAACTCAGTGTATTCGTTCAGGCAAATTTCACCTTTTTTGAATTTAGCACGATTTAAACGTACATCAGGCGTTTGTGGGAATGATCCAATAGTGGTTGTTGGTAATAGTGGCAAATTAAAGGCTTTTTTCTGCGTTGCTTCACGCACTGAAAATTCAGGTAAACGAGTAAAATCCGAATCTTTTAATGCGGCCACTTTTTGGCGTACTGTTTGATTTGCGCCCTCACGCTCACGAGTAAATAATGTTTGGTTAGCTTTATAAGCGGTATTATTTTCAGGATTTGCATCCTTAAATAATTGACCAAGTTCAGCAAGTTCTTGTAGCTTTTCTTGTGCAAAAGCAAAATAAGCGCGTTGTTGAATGGTTAATTTGGTTTCATTTTGCAATGTATAAGGAACATGTAGTAATGAACAAGAAGTATTGATTACAATATTTGCAGCTTTTTGTTTGATTTTACCAAGCAATGTTAAGGTCTTTTGGTAATTGTTTTTCCAGATATTTTTTCCATTTACCACACCAACAAATAAAACTTTATCGGCAGGGAAGCCATTGTTTTCAAGTAAAGTTAATGACTGTTTACCTTCAACAAAATCAAGACCAATACCATCAAAAGGTAAAGCGACAAGTTCTTTATAACAATCACGCACATCACCAAAATAGGTCTGTAGAACAATTTTGGTGTTACCTTTAACCGATAAAATCGCTTGATAAAGTTCGGTAAATAAAGCAATATCGTCTTTATTTAGGTCAGTGACTAAAATGGGTTCATCAATTTGGATCCACTCAGTACCAAGTGTTGTGAATTTTTGGATGATGTCTTGATAAGCTTTAATAATATCGTCTTTAAAATCAACAAGCTGTTTTTTACCTAAATACTGCGCTAATTTAAAAAAGGTTAAGGCTCCAATCACAACCGGCTTGGTTTGCACACCTAACGCTTTAGCTTCTTGATATTCGTCAAAAGGTTTAGTACCTGTTAACTTAATTTGTACTGAATCTTCAATTTCAGGTACTAAATAGTGGTAATTGGTGTTAAACCATTTTTTCATAGCGAGCGCTCTCACATCGCCTTTTTCACCCTGATAACCACGTGCCATCGCAAAATAACGGTCAAGTTCAGGTAAACCTAAATCTTGATAACGTTTTGGAATAACATTAAGTAAACACGCTGTATCTAACACCGCATCATAGAATGAAAAATCATTAGATGAAATAAAGGCAATTTTTTGAGCCGCTTGTTGTTTTAAATGCTCAGCTCGTAGCGTTTTAGCTTCGTTTAATAATTCAGCTTGTGTTTTATTACCTTTAAAATAGGCTTCTGTTGCAAATTTAAGTTCACGAAGCTTACCAATTCGAGGATATCCAATAACAGCAGTATTCATTTTTATTTCCTTTTTATCGACTTTCTTTGGTGATAAAGAAGATAACAAAAAAAACAGATATTGAATAATTCTAGTTTTTTATTGGTTAATATAGTTTTTAACTATAACTGATAAAATAAAAAAATCCCACTATAGTTAAATAGTAGGATTTAGTATTAAGTGATTTAACTTAAATTATTGACGCCACTCGCCACGAATAGGCCTTGAAAAATGAGCAAGAACGGCAATCATACAAATTTCAATTGAAACGCCCCAATAGATATGACCCAAAATTTCGCTCCAAAGCTCATAGCCATTTAAATTCCATAACCAACCAACAGTACCTTCGGCATCATAAGCAGGATGACGAAAGCCAAGTAATGGAATTAAAAAACCATGCATAGAAATAGTAATAATCGTGCCATAAACTGCGCCATACCATAGTCGGATTTTGTTGCAATAATATGCACCAGCCACATAAACAAAGGCGAAAGCAAAACTGAATAACCAGTGATAAAGCGTTACCGCACCAGAAACAGTTGCTGTTTGATAAATATAATCAAGTGAATGAGAATCAATCCCTAACCAACCAAGCCATGCATCAATATGTGCCGCTGGAGGCGAAATTTCACCCGGGACACGAGGAGGCATATTAACCTCTGATCCCCACTTAACTAAAGCACTAATAAAACCACCAATGATTGTTGTCCAAATAATGATTTGACGATTTGTTTTATTTCCAAACATACTGGGTTTTCCACAATTACAATAATAGGTGTGTGAATTATACTCCAGTGTAATTTTGGATAAAAGAAGAATAGAAAGAATTAGCTAACGGTAAACGTAATTGAAATAATAGAAAGTGGCCATTTATTAAAAATAATCTGTTAAATTTTTATAAACGGTATTTTTATAGTCCACAATTAATTAGTATTTTTATTGATAATAATATAAAATTTTAGATTTTGTTATCGGTTTTAAGTATGGTTTATTTTCTTTACGTGCTTTATTTTTTAGAAGTGTGTTTTATCTCCCCGGGTTTGGGTAATAATGGAATAGGCACAATATCTCCACAGGAAATTATCAATTTCATTATTGTTGTTTTGTTTATTTTTAATTGTATTGTGAATTTTTTTTACATCCTATTAAAAAAGCATAAACGTAGAGCCGATTATATTGTTGTAGCACTGTTGTTTTCTTTTATTACTTTTGTACCAATTAACAACACGATGAAAGAAATTAATGATGCAAAAAGCATGGAAAGAATGGAAAATAATATAAAAATCCAATAAAAACAGCAAATGTAGGAAGAGTTGAGCAACAAATAAAAATAAACAAGACTTAAATAAGTCTCACTTAATAATAGTTACAGAATGCTTTATGGCTATGTCTACAGATATAATATAAATAAGATCTAAAAACTAACAAAAAACCAGACAGTGCAATAATTCTGTTTAATATACAAAAAAATCGACCCTATCCTAAATTTTGTGTTTTTGCCAGTTAAAGTGTAAATATCCCAAACTTAGTACACAGCTCACGTAGAAAATCATGCTGCTTGTTTTAGTGTTTTATACTCAATCGGTGTCATGTTATTTAATGCCTCATGCGGTCTTTCGGTATTATAAATCGTTAACCATTCTTCGGTTATTCTCCTTGTTTGTGCTAAGTTGTTAAAAAGATATAAATCGAGTACTTCAGTTCGATAGGTACGATTAAATCGTTCAATATACCCGTTTTGATAGGGACTACTGGGCTGGATATAATCAATGGTTATATCATGTGATTTAGCCCAGTCGATGAATGTTTTTCCGGTAAACTCCGGTCCATTATCCACTCGTATTTTGAGTGGATAGCCATGATATTCGGCCAGTTTATCCAGATAACGGGTAATCCTTATTAAATCCTCTTTTACTTTTATCATAGAGAATTTTCTACTTTTTTGCTGTACTATTTTAGGGGATAGTTACATCTTCGCCCCCTTTCCAAAAAACAAAAATACAACCCTGTATTTATTCACAGTATTTTTACTGCTATACTGCCAATATTATAACTAGCCTTATGTATTAATTTATTATGATAACTCAACTAACTATTAATAATTTTGCTATTGTGGATCAGCTTCTTGTTGACTTTACTACGGGGATGACCGCTATTACGGGTGAAACGGGCGCGGGGAAGTCGATTGCTATTGATGCATTGGGATTATGTTTAGGTAATCGTTCTGATGCTTCATCTATTCGGCATGGGGCTGATCGTGTTGATATTTCGGCTTGTTTTGTGCTTGATGATACGCCAGCGGCTTTTGCTTGGTTACGCGAAAATCAACTTGATGAGGGTAATGAGTGCATTTTGCGACGAGTAATTAATCAAGATGGGCGTTCTAAAGCGTTTATTAATGGTCGAGCTGTTCCTATTTCGCAATTAAAAGATTTGGGGCAAATGTTGATTCAAATTCATGGGCAACATGAGCATCAGCGCCTGTTACGCAGTGATTATCAGCAGTTGTTGTTAAATCATTATATGAATGAACCAACACTACTTGCTCAAATGCATCAAGCCTATAAGAAATGGAAAGAAGCAACACGGGCTTACCAGCAATACGAAACAACAAGGCAAGAGCGTGATGCACATATGCAACTTTTGCAATATCAATTAAAAGAACTTAATGAATTTTCGCCCATTGAAGGGGAGTTTCAACAAATTGATGAAGAGTACAAACGGTTATCTAATAGCGAACAGTTAATTAATCTAAGCCAGCAATCTGTCATGTTGTTAGACGAGGCAGACGACTATAACGTCAGTAATTTACTAAGCAGTGTGAAAAATAGTGTTCAAGAACTAACCTCGCTTGATCCAGCGTTAAATAACGTTTATAACATGTTGGAAGAGGCATCTATTCAAATTAAAGAAGCAAGTGATGAGCTTCGTCATTATAGTGAACGTTTAGAACTCGATCCTGCTCGAGTCATGCAACTAGAACAGCGGTTATCTAAACAGATTGCTTTGGCGCGTAAACATCATGTCTTGCCCGAAGAATTGCCAGATTTACATCAAACTTTGTTAGCTGAATTTAAACAAATTAATCAGCAAGATGAACAAAGTGAACAACTTAAAAATGATATTACTAAATACCATCAAATCGCCGTTGAAATTGCTACAAAATTGCATCAAAAAAAGTTAACGATAAGCAAAACATTAGCTAAAAAAGTCACCACTATTATGCATGAATTATCTATGCCTAATGGACAATTTAGTATCGATATTGCTTTTGATGAAAATCGATTAAATGAAGACGGTGCCGATCAGGTAACATTTTTAGTCAGCACCAATGCAGGACAAAGCGCACAACCGCTTGCAAAAGTGGCTTCAGGTGGTGAGTTATCGCGTATTGCTTTGGCAATTCAAGTTTTAACTGCGCAAAAAATGGATACGCCAGCTTTAATCTTTGATGAAATCGATGTTGGGATCAGCGGTCCAACTGCCGCAAAAGTGGGGCAACTATTAAGGCAGCTTGGACAATCAACTCAAGTAATTACCGTTACTCATTTACCACAAGTTGCAGGACAAGCTAATCAACACTATTTTGTTAGTAAACAAACTAATGGTAAAAAAACCACTACAGATATGCAAAAATTAAACGAAAATGGGCGGTTAAACGAGTTAGCGAGATTATTAGGCGGCGATAAAATTACAGATGCAACATTAGCCAATGCGAAAGAGCTACTTATTATCTAACTTAATTGTGGTAATATAACGCTTTCATTTTTGGTGTGAAGGAAGCATGATCATGAGTCTATCGGGTAAACGTATTTTGTTAGGGATTACTGGTGGGATTGCCGCTTATAAATGTCCTGACCTTGTTCGCCATTTAAAAAAATCTGGCGCGCAAGTGCATGTAGTTTTGACTGATTCTGCTAGCCATTTTGTTACTAAAATGACGCTTCAAGCTGTTTCTGGCAATCAGGTTTCTAGCGATCTCTTTGATCCATCGGCCGAGCTTTCTATGAGTCATATTGAACTTGCCAAATGGGCTGATTTAGTATTAATTGCGCCTGCAACCGCCAATATTATTGCTAAAATGGCAAATGGTATTGCCGATGATTTGTTATCAACAATTTGTTTAGCAACATCTTCGCCAATTGCCATTGCTCCGGCGATGAATCAACAAATGTATAAAGCCGCCGCAACTCAACATAATTTATCTGTATTAGCGTCAAGAAATACCTTAATTTTAGGTCCAGACAGTGGTTTTCAAGCCTGCGGTGATGTTGGACCAGGACGTATGCTTGATCCGCTCACTATTGTTGAAGAAATAACCCACTATTTTAAATCAACCTCAGTGCTTTCAGATATATCAATTACCATTACGGCAGGACCAACAATCGAAGAAATCGATCCAGTTCGTTATATTAGTAATTACAGTTCAGGAAAAATGGGATTTGCAATTGCAAACGCCGCTGCTCAAATGGGTGCCAATGTCACATTAATTAGTGGACCAGTTCATTTACATACGCCGAATAATGTCAACCGAATTGACGTTAAAAGCGCTAAACAGATGTACGATGAAGCAATGAATCACGCTAAAAAATCAAATATTTTTATTTCTTGTGCCGCTGTTGCCGATTATCATGCTAAAACAATTGCGACACAAAAAATTAAAAAAACGGGTGATAACGATGAACTTGTGATTGAATTAGTTAAAAATCCCGATATTGTAGCTAGTGTCGCAGCACTAAAAACACATCGTCCTTTTGTGGTAGGGTTTGCCGCTGAAACTAATGATGTTAAAACTTATGCACTAAAAAAATTAACCGCAAAAAATTTAGATTTAATTTGTGCTAATGATGTTTCCGATAAAGCCATTGGCTTTAATTCCGATCAAAATGCATTAACACTGTATTGGCAAAATGGTGAGCAAACGTTACCATTAAGCAGTAAAAACCAATTAGCAACACAGTTACTTCAAACTGTTATAACACGATATAAAGCGAGTCATGATGAAAAGAAAAATTGATATAAAAGTATTAGACAAACGTTTAGGTAACGAATTTCCTCTACCTACTTATGCAACTGAAGGATCTGCAGGCATTGATTTAAGAGCAATGTTTGATAAAACAACCGAAATAAAACCAGGAGAAACTATCCTAACGCCGACTGGTTTATCAATGCATATTGCTGATCCTAGTTTAGCAGCATTAGTGTTACCGCGTTCAGGGCTTGGTTCAAAAAATGGTATTGTACTTGGTAATTTGGTGGGTTTGATTGATTCAGATTATCAAGGTCAACTATTTGTTCCTGTTTGGAATCGAAGCCAAACTCCTTTTGTGATTGAAGCAGGCGATCGAATTGCTCAACTAATCATTGTTCCGGTTGTACAAGCCGAATTTAACATTGTTGATGAATTTGTTGAATCAGCACGAGGCGAAGGTGGTTTTGGACATTCGGGTAAAAAATGATCGTGAGTAGCAAAAATAGAAATCGCAAAGAAGATATCTTACAAGCATTGGCAAAAATGCTTGAATCTAATGAAGGCACTCAAAGAATAACTACGGCCAAATTAGCTGCAACAGTAGGTGTTTCTGAAGCAGCTTTATATCGACATTTTCCGAGTAAAACAAAAATGTTTGAAAGTTTAATTGTCTATATTGAAGATATTTTGTTATCCCGTATAAATGTGATCATGCATGAAGAGCCAAATACATTTACTCGGTTACAACTTATTCTTGCTTTGATATTAGGATTTTCTGAAAAGAACCCAGGATTAACCAGAATTATGACTGGGCACGCATTAATGTTTGAGCAAGATCAGTTACAAGAACGTATTAGCCAGCTATTTGAACGAATTGAAACTCAAATTAAACAAGTTTTACGCGAGCGAAAAATTCGTGAAGGTGTTGCCTTCATAACTGATGAACGTATTTTATCTAGCCAATTATTAGCTTTTTGCGAGGGAATGATGGCACGTTATTCTCGTTCAGGTTTTAAATATCTACCAACAACTAATTTTGATACACGTTGGTCTTTATTAATCAAACAACTTGTTTAGCCAATTGTGAATTAAAATACTTTAACAAAAATTTCTATTACCCATTACTGAGGATAATAATATGAATTTTGAAGGTTTTTTAAATTATACCCTTTCATTTATTGAAAAATATGATGGGGTTGTATTTAGCTATATTGCTCATTTTTGCTTTGCCATTGTTATTTTTGTTATTGGTAGAACTATCGCTAGATTTATTAGCAACCAATTAAAAAGAATATTATCAAATCGACACGTTGATCCAACTGTTGTTAAATTTGTTAGTGCATTAGCATACTATGCGACTATTGTAATGACATTGGTTGCCGTTTTAGGTCAATTAGGAGTTCAAACAGCATCCATTGTTGCAGTGATTGGTGCCGCTGGCTTAGCTGTTGGTTTAGCGTTACAAGGTTCACTATCTAACTTTGCGGCTGGAGTTATTTTAATTATTTTTCGTCCATTTAAAGTCGGTGAAACGGTAATAATCAATAGTCAGCAAGGTATTATTGATTCTATACAAATTTTCTCAACATCTATTGTTACACCAACCAACGAACTAGTTATAATTCCTAACAGCCAAGTAGTAAGTGCTAATATTATCAACTATACTCGCTTACCAGAAAGACGTTTAGATTTGGTGGTTAATGTTGGTTATGATTCAGATATTCAAAAAGTCTATCAAGTGTTAAAGCAAGCAGTTGATAAAACTAATAATATATTAACATCCAAAGAGCCTACCATTCGATTAGATGTTTTAGATGCGTCCTCGATGAATTTTAATGTGTTAGTTTGGACATTAAACGAAAATTATGGCACGGTAAAAGGTGAGCTGCTTGAAAATATCAAAAATGGATTAACTGAAAATAATATTAATATTCCATACCCAACAATGGATATAAATCTTAACAATAAGTAGCCAATCAATTATTAAAAACTCCGTCTGTTTTATCAACGGAGTTTTTTATTATCTAATAACAATTAAATATCTTGATCCATATTTAGAGCTGGTTTTTCGCAATCAGGGCAACCCACCACTTTGGCTGGTACACCTGCAACGGTTGTATGCTGAGGTACGGGATCTAACACAACAGAGCCAGCTCCAATTTTAGCACCTTTGCCTATTTCAATATTACCTAAAATCGTTGAATGAGCTCCTATCATCACCCCTTCACGAATTTTTGGATGGCGATCACCATTTTCTTTACCCGTTCCGCCTAATGTAACCGATTGTAAAATAGAAACATCATTTTCAATTACTACTGTTTCTCCAATCACAATACCTGTTGCGTGATCAAACATTACTCCACAGCCAATTTTTGCCGCAGGGTGAATATCAACGCCAAATACAATCGCAATTTGGCTTTGTAAAAAAATAGCCAATGACTTACGATTTTGCCTCCAAAGCCAATGTGCAATTCGATAAGCTTGCAAGGATAAAAATCCTTTGTAATAAAGAAGTGGTGTTGAATAGTAATTAGTGGCTGGATCGCGAATATAAACAGCCATGATATCGCATATAGCTGACTGAATAATATTTTGGTCCGCTTGATAAGCCTGACGGGCAATTTCACGAATTTCAATAGCGGGCATAACCTGAGAAACAAGCTTATTAGCTAAAATATAGCTTAAAGCACTCCCCAGATCTTCATGATTGAGTAATGTTGCATGGAAATAACTAGCTAACATCGGCTCGCTTTCAACTAATTCAGAAGCTTCTTGTCGAATGGTTTGCCATAACATCTCGGGTTTAACAACTACTTTTACATCGTTCACTACAAGTCCCTATACATATTATCTAAATTGCTAATATTGTTTCGCAAACTTTCCTTAGAAGCAAGGGTTGTATTGATTTGACATCAATAAAAAGAAAAATGGAAACAATATGTCCCCATTTTTATAATTATTAGAGCTAATTTAAAATCATTGTTGTTTTGCTTTTTTTCGTCACTTAAAGTAAATATAGCTATTATCGAAGTAATCAAAACAACACCTGCGAGCACATAAAATGTTGTCGCATATCCTGTATTATCAAATAATTTACCCACAAACCATGACAACACAATAACGCCAAGATTTGATGAAATATTAAAACCAACTAAATAAAGTGTAGCAGATAACCGAGCATCAAAATTACCTACAATATATTTAAACATCGCCAAAATAAATAATGGAATTTCAATTGCATGAAATAACTTAACGAATGATATCAGATAAATATTATCTAACGTTGCAGATAATGCAATTCGGCAAATCATAACTAGTGCAGCAACTAATAGCGATTTTTTAGCTCCCATTTTGTTAATAAAATAAGGAGCAATGATCATACAAGTTGCTTCTAAAAAGACTTGGAAGGAATTTAAATAACCATAAACTTGATAGCCATCTTCTGGTTTTTCAAAAAAACCAGTATAAAAATTAGGAAATAACTGCTGATCATAGATAGTATAAAAACTATAAGTACCAATAACAAACAACACAAACAACCAAAATTATTGCAAACCAAACAGCGATAAGATTTCGCCCATTGTTGGTATAGTCGTTGTTTTTTCTACTAAAGCAGTATCGTTATTTGCAGTTGGTGATGCTTGATATTGTTTTGGCTTAAATATCATATTAATGGTGAAAAAGATAACCGCAACACCCGACGCCATCCAAAAGTTAATATGAGGATCAATGCCGAATAAAATACCCGCAACAAACGTTGCAGCAGCATAACCAAATGATCCCCAAAAACGAGCAGGACCAAATTCAAAGCCAAATAATCGACTAATACGTTCAATAAAAGAATCAATCAAAGCACTGCCCGAAATAAAGCTGGCACTTAAAACTGGTGCACCGATACAAACACCCCAAATAAAATCATTTTTTAATAAAGGTTCATACACATAAATTAAAAAAGGGCCAATAAGAACCATGATAATACTTTGGAAGGTCACTACGGCTTTACCTATTTGTAATTTATCTTGGATAATGCCATAGAAAATCATGAAAAACATGGCTGCGGCAGAATTAGCCGCATAAACAATACCTAACTGCTCACCTGATAAGTCAATTTTACTTTTTAGCCAAATTGCGTAAAAAGACCACCACAGCGACCACGCAGCATAAAAAGTAATAAGGTAACCAGACGAGAACCAATAGTTTCTATTTTTTATCATATTCATGTTTATTACTCTTATATTGTTGAAAATCGATGAAGTTTAACGTTAACATTATTGTCATATTTGATACTAAATAGATAGAACCAATTGTCATAAATGTTACTTACCTCACACTTTTTATCATTTCTATTTGTGGTATCATCATGCATAGTAATGGCTGATAATCATTTTTATCTTGTTAAACAAAAGGATTTAACTATGGCTTCACTTAAGGATGTTGCAAAGCTAGCATCTGTTTCATTGATGACGGTTTCACGCGCAATAAATAACCCTGAAAAATTAAATAAAGAAACTTACAAACGCGTTAAACAAGCTATTGAGCACCTTAATTACGTACCTGACTTATCGGCAAGGAAGATTCGTGGTGATAATTCAGGACCAAGAGCAATTGGTGTTTTGGCATTAGAAACAGCAATGACGCCATTTTCGGTAGAATTACTACAAGCCATAGAAAAGACTGCACAAGATCATGGCTGGAATACCTTTATAGTTAATTTATTTGATGATAAAGATCCCGATCATGCAATAAACACCCTGCTATCATATCGCCCTAACGGTATTATCTATACCACGATGGGATTAAGAAAAGTTGAACTTCCTGAAAAGTTATTAGATAAAAATGTTGTATTAGCCAACTGTATAAGTGATTCAAAACAACTAGCTTGCTACATTCCAAATGACTATTTGGGTCAATATCAAGCCATGCAACAGGTAATAAAGAAAGGCTATAAAAAACCATTATGCATTTATTTATCAGAAACCACATTAGCAGGGAAAACTAGACGTAAAGCTGTTGAGCAAGCGTGGTTAGATGCGGGTTACAATTTAAATAAGATTACTAGTTACCATACCTCAACTTTATCAGATGATCTTGCTCAAGAATATATGATGACGGTTGATATACTCAAACAGCATTGTAATAAAAACCCCGATTTTGATGTATTAATTTGTGGTAATGATCGAATAGCTTTTGTTGCTTATCAATATTTACTTGGTCAAGGACTTCATATTCCTTCTGATGTGGCTGTATTAGGTTACGATAACATGGTAGGTACTGGAGAACTATTTTATCCCCCCCTGACAACAGTGCAATTGCCTCATTATGAGATTGGAGAACAAGCAGCTTTACATATAATTAATAACAAAAACCAAAAACAGATAATACAGGTAGCATCACCTTATTTAGAAAGGAATTCATTATAGCTTACTTAAATTGACCGCCAAATGGCGATCAATTCAATCATCAATTACGCATAAATAGATTTTAACTGCCAGCTATCTACTTTTGTTATTTTGGCGCTACCATTTTCAGCAAATAAATTAACTACTCGCTCTGCTGGTAATTTTGGATAGATACGGCTTGAAAGGCTATATAAATCACCATTAACAAATACTTCTACAGATGAAGCATCAACATACACATGTAAAGTTAATTTTTGGCTCTCTGGTAATGGTACGCTACGATAACCAGTTAATTCAAGACCAGATAAACTACGATCAAGAACAATACGATTAGATTGTAAATCAACATATAGTAATGTTGCTTGTTTACCATTTTCAGTGGCTGCAAGTTGCAAACCAAAACGCTCAGCATCACTTTCTTTTAGATCAAATTCAACACAAAGTTCACAACAAATTGACTCAATATTGGTATTTTTAAGCTCACTATTGAGTATTATTTCATCAAATGATTTTGGCTTTTCGCGCAATGCTTCAAGTTCCTTTATTGGGCGATTTTTGACTTTATTATCTTGATCTAAAATCAGTTCACGAGGAAGTGTAAATGCGCCTGCCCATTTATCTTTTTTGCTTGGCATGGCTGACTGCCACATATCCATCCAAGCAAAAATAATACGACGTCCATCAGCGGCAAGAAATGATTGCGGTGCATAAAAATCGTGTCCAAAATCCATTTCTTGAAAGGGTTTAACTATTGAAAATTGCTGCCCAGGTTGCCAATTACCTACTATATAGCCTGATTGGAATTGATTACGATACTGATAACCTTTTGCTTTCAACCCTTGTGGTGAAAACATCAAAACCCATTTATCACCAAGTGGAAAAAAATCAGGGCATTCAAGCATATAAACATCTGGATCGATATCACTCACTACAACATGATCCAATTGCCATTCATTTAAATCATCAGATCTAAATAGTAAAACTTGACCAACATTATTTGGCGTTCTTTGACCAACAACCATCCACCATTTACCATCTTGTTGCCACACTTTAGGATCGCGAAAGTGCATTACTCCGTCTTGGGGGATAAGTACTGTGCCTTGCTTTTCAAAATGAATGCCATCTTTACTAGTTGCAAGACATTGGCTTTGTCGAATCTGTTCATCATAACCTTGGCCACTCAACCATATATGACCAGTATAAATTAAGCATAACTCACCATTATTATCTACGGCCGATCCAGAAAAACAGCCTGACTTATCAAATTCTTGATCGGGAGCAATAGCTATTGGCAACCTTCGCCATGTGATTAAATCATCACTAACAGCATGTCCCCAATGCATTGGTCCCCAATTTTCATCATAAGGATGATGCTGATAAAAGGCATGATATTGACCTTTAAAATAAATCAAACCGTTAGGATCATTCATCCAACCAGCTGGTGGAGCTAAATGAAAATGTGGATAATATTGTTTATTCATTGCTTTTTCTAAATTTTTAACAGCTAGATTGGCTTTATCAATAGCAGTAGACATAAAAACCCCTTTTTTATCCAATATTAGATACCTTTATTTAATAGTATCTTAATTTAATTGTTAACGTTAACTGTTAATGAAATTAGCGATAAAATATGTGATGATAGTCACATATTTTTAACGTTAACAATGAATTTTTTGTCAAATGATTTAGTCTATGGCGGACTTTTAAAAAATGACTATTATAAATTCAACAACAGATTAACTATTAATGACTTTACTAAAAAGTAAAAAGATGACATATTTCAAAAAACTCAAGTAATCTGTCACTATACTAGATTACCGCAGTAACTAACTATAATCGAGTTAAAAAATGAATAATACTAAAGTTTGGTCCCTTGGGGATGCCGTTATTGATTTATTGCCATTTGGTGATATGAATTATAAAGCATGTGCTGGTGGCGCACCTGCAAATGTTGCAATTGGTGTTGCAAAATTAGGGTTGCCTTCAGCGTTTATTGGTCGTGTTGGTAATGACCCTTTTGGTGATTTTATGGAAACCACATTCCGCCAATATAACGTTGATTGTCAAAGCATTGAAAAAGATGAACATCATCGAACAAGTACTGTGGTTGTTGATTTAGGAAAAAACGGTGAACGTAGTTTTACTTTTTTGGTTTCACCTTCAGCTGATCAATTTTTATCTCAGCAAGCAATTCCTAATTTTAACCAAGATATTTTACACTTTTGCTCTTTGGCGCTAGTTGGCCACACTTGCCGTCAAACACTTAAAATTGCGATTGAACAGCTTACCGCTAAAAATGGCCTAATCAGCTTTGATGTTAACTTGCGCGAACAGATGTGGGTCAATAAAGACGAAATGCGCACCACCATTACCCAATTTTGTCATGATGCTGATATCCTCAAACTATCAGACGAAGAACTATTTTGGTTAACTCAAAGCAATGATTGGAGTGAAGCATTAAATAAACTACAACAACACTATGAAGCATCATTAAAATTAATTACCAAAGGTAAAGATGGCAGCATTGTATTATGGCAAGGCAAAAATTTTTCGTTTGATTCGTACCATGTAAATAGTGTTGATACAACCGGTGCAGGTGATGCTTTTGTCGCAGGATTACTCAGCAGTATTGCATCATCAGGCATGCCTGATGATAAACTGATGTTAGAAAGCATGATGACCATTGCCAGTGCTTGTGGAGCCTTAGCTACAACCAAAAAAGGCGCATTAACTGCACTACCTGATAGTACATTTTTACAATCATTTATTAGCGATAATCCAACATTAACAGCAAAACAAATGGCATAATAAAAATAGTAAAAACTTACTAATAGGGCAGCAAAATTGAGCACAATAGTTTCAAAATATAATTGTTATTGACTGCCCTTTACCACTCAATAACTTAACTATTTAGTTAAATTACTGTTTATAAAATCAAATAGCATTTAACACCGACTGCATTGTGATCTTGCCCATTGATCTATCATAAAAACATCATCAATTGTCGATGGCTCAGGGAAAGCCAATTGATCTAATACTTTTGATACATTTTTAGCAATATCCATAAAACCAATTTTATGTTGCAAAAATGCTTCAACCGCAACTTCATTGGCGGCATTGAGCACAGTGGTAGCCGCTTGCCCTTGATTAAAGGCATCGATTGCCAATTTTAAACATGGATAACGGTCAAAGTCAGGTTGTTTAAATGTTAACGACGAAATTTGCGTAAAATCTAAAGGTGGTACGCTTGAAGGAACACGATCGGGGTAAGACATGGCATAAGCAATTGGCGTGCACATATCAGGCACACCAAGTTCAGCTATCACACTACCATCTTGATAACGTACCATTGAATGGATAATTGATTGTGGATGAATAATAATTTCCATTTCGTCGGCACTGGCATTAAATAGCCAACGAGCTTCAATATATTCCAGCCCTTTATTCATCATCGTTGCTGAATCAACAGATATTTTTTTTCCCATCGACCAATTAGGGTGAGCAACCGCTTGCTCGGGGGTGACATGTGCCAGTTTAGCTAAATCCCAATCACGAAATGGTCCGCCAGAACCTGTTAACACGATTTTAGTAATACCATGCTCAGCAAGGTTAGCAAAACCTAAATCATGCTGTACCGTCGTTGGTAAACTTTGAAAAATAGCGTTATGTTCGCTATCTACCGGCAACAACTCAGCACCATACTCTTTAACCGATTGCATAAATAAATGTCCACAGGTTACTAGCGATTCTTTATTGGCCAACAAAATACGCTTACCTTTTTTAATCGCAGCAAGAGTTGGTTTTAATCCTGCGGCTCCAACGATTGCGGCCATCACTTGATCGACCTCGGGCAACTGCGTTAATTCGCAAATGGCTTGTTCACCACTTAACACTTCAATATCCAATTTTAGATTGGCAAGATTTGCTCTTAATGCCATCTCAGCTTGCGCCGTTGCCATGGCAACGTATTTAGGCTTAAAAGCCAGACATTGCTCAGTCATTTTGGCAACGTTATTACCTCCTACTAAAGCATAAGCTTTAAATAGATGTGGATTTTGAGCAATAACCGCTAGCGTACTGCAACCAATTGAACCTGTCGAACCTAAAATTGTGATATTTTTCATATTAATACATTAAATCTATATTATGATTAGCTAAAAAATTAATAAATTCCTTGGTTGGCATTTTATCTGTAATAATTTGATTAAACAGAGTTAACTCACCAATAAAAGCCGGTTTAACTTGATTAAATTTAGTATAATCGGCAATCAAAATATTTTGACCTGATTTTTTTATAGCCTGCAATTTCATATCAAGTTCATCAAAATGATAACAAGTTGCACCTTGTTCAATATCAATCCCTGCGGCCGAAATAAATGCTTTATTTGGGCAAATCGAATTTAATCCACTATGCTGTCCAATAGCGCTAAAAATCGCATTATTAGCCTGATAATGACCTCCACATAAAATTGTCTTACAATTAGATTTATTTTGTAATGCTAAAAATGCGTTTAATGAATAACAGATAGCAGTAAAAGTTATTTCATCATCAATGGCATCAATAATAAAAGGAATAGTCGTACCGCAATCAAAAAAGACGGTATCGTTTTCTACAATGCATTTACTAGCTATATTGGCAATATATTGTTTTTCATAAACCTGTTTATCTTGTTGGTCTGACAAAAAATACGGGGTAATTTGATGACGAGCATCACTAACAACATAGCCACCCAAAACACTTAGGGAACAACCAACATTGCTCAAATCTCGGCGAATGGTCATTTCTGAAACAGCCAACAACTTAGCGGCTTCTTTTAAATGAATCTTATCTGTTTTTTTTAAAAGTTGAATAAGATCATTCACTCTTTTTTGTGATTGTGTTTCCATGCTGATCCTATAAATCAATAATAACAAGCTAGATAAGTAGCTTATTAATTGATATCATTGATTAATAATCACTGGTCGAAGTTACATTACCAGAAACAATCGCAATACCAGCACTAGCCCCTAAACGCGAAGCCCCCGCTTGAACCATTTTTTCAGCCGTTTGACGATCACGAATACCACCCGATGCCTTAACCCCCATCTCATTGCCAACGGTATCACGCATCAACTTAACATCCTCAACCGTTGCGCCAGATACACTAAACCCAGTCGAGGTTTTAACAAAAGCAACACCGATTTGCTTACAAATTTCACAGACTTTAGCAATTTCGTCTTTAGTTAATAAACAAGTTTCTAAAATCACTTTTAATGGCACAGCGCCACAAGCGTTAAATACCGCCTCAATATCTTGTTTAACCGCATCCCAATCATTGCTTTTTAACCAACCCACATTGATAACCATATCGATTTCTTGCGCACCTGCTTTAACCGTCATTTCGGTTTCAAAGGCTTTAGCGCTAGTTAGCATTGCACCTAAAGGAAAGCCAACTACTGAACACACTTTTACATCGCTACCTTTTAGTAAACTAGCCACTAAAGGAACATAGCCTGAATTAACACAAACTGAATAAAAATGATATTGTTTAGCTTCTTCACAGAGTTTAGTTATTTGGTCTTTTGTTGCGTTCATCGCAAGTAAAGTATGATCGATATACTTTGCATAATTCATAGTGATATCCTTAATTTTTTTAGTTTTGATGTCTAATTTAATAAATTTGTTAGGTGTAAAATGTTATTTTAATAACAGATATACGGTGATAATGTTATTATAGTAACATTATGTCGTAATTGCTTGAAATAGTACAGATAAAAATCTGTGTTTAAATTTTAGTTTTCCTAGATTACACCATGAAGTGCAATTTTAAACACGGTGGAGTGAAGAAAGTAGAAAGGTGATTTATACTAGCACCTTCGCACCACCACAGTTTGGAGATTGCTATGTATTATAATCACCTTTCTAGGAAGGAAAGATACCAAATTTTCGTATTATTACAAGCCGGAAAGAATAAAAAAGAGATAGCCCAGCTACTCAATAGACATCCTTCGACAATAAGTCGTGAGATAAAAAGAAACTCAAAACCTAATCAAGCCTATCAAGCACATGATGCGGTAACCCTAGCTAGGAAAAGGCGGAAAAACAGCGGTAATGGTAAGCCAATAGAGTCTTCGGTATGGCGCCAAGTT
>NZ_LZHJ01000122.1:0-637 GCF_001690815.1 Gilliamella sp. GillExp13
TATTGTTGAGCCCAGTCAATATATTGATGCGCTTAATCAAGCCATCAACGCAGAAAGAGAATTAAACGGAAAAAAGCCTTAAAGCCATCGACGGTAGAGAAATACAAGGAGGTTAAACTCAGTACAACAGATCCGGACAGTGGTTTTATGCATTGGGAAGGCAAGCCTAAAGGATTTTTCTACTTAGATCACCGAACGGTTGATGGCAAACATAATTTAATTACCGATACCTATGTCACAGCTGGAAATATCATGATTCCCAGCCTTACATGGCCTGATTAAAACGCCAGTTAGAGCGGTTTGGCTTTAATCCGGTTGGTGTCGGTCTTGATGCGGGTTATTTTACGGCTCCCATTTGCCATTTACTGCTGGCAGAGCAGATATATCCGGTGTTGGGTTATCGTCGTCCCACCCATGGTGCGAATCCCATCAGAAAAAAGCAGTTTATCTATAACAGTCAAAACGATACCTATACTTGCCCAAACGGGCAAACATTAATATATAAAACTATTAGCAGGGAAGGTTATCGTCATTATCATTCTGATGCAACAACCTGCAAAGTCTGTCCGTTATTGTCACAGTGTACACAGAGTAAAAATACACAGAAAGTCATCACACGCCATATCTGGGAAGCAGA
>NZ_LZHJ01000123.1:0-29219 GCF_001690815.1 Gilliamella sp. GillExp13
TTATTTATTGAACTTTTAATTAGATTATCTGCATTTGGTGTGTATTTTCCACTGAATAATAACCCGAAAATTAGCCTCAAAATTCGCGAAATTATTAACCTGCAACCAGACAAAAAGTGGCAGTCAGCAGAAATTGCTAAACAATTTGCTATGAGCGAATCAACTTTACGGCGACATCTTGCTTTAGAAGGATATAATTTATCCAAAATTATCTTAGATATAAGAATGAATTTTGGTTTAATACTGTTATAAACCACCCAAAAAACGATCCTACAAATTACCCAAGAAGTGGGATATGAATTAGGCTCTCGTTTTACTTTAAACAACGTTTTGGATTTTCACCAAAGAGGCTACGTTAGCCAATTTTTTATCACTAACATCTAATTTTATTTATTAAATTGTTTTTTATGCATGTCCATTACCATGGTTTCTCAGACTATAGTATATAGCGCTAGCAATTCCTAGAGATTGTCAGTTATTTTATTATAGTAATCAATTTTTATGATATAAAGTTTACAAATCCTAAGCCAATTGATACGATGCGTCTCTAATTATTTTCTTTATATTCATCAATTATGCTTTATCTTATTTTTGTAACAATTATTTGGTCGTTTTCGTTTAGTTTTATTGGTGTTTATATCAGTGGACAGGTTGATACTTGGTTTGCTGTGGTTATGCGTGTTGTGTTAGCATTTATTACCTTTTTACCTTTTTTACACTTTAGAAATTTTAAGCTTAAAATCATGTTTCTTTTAATGGGTGTTGGGGCTTGTCAATTAGGAATTATGTATTTTTTTTATTATAATTCTTTCCAATATATTTCAGTACCTGAAGTGCTGTTGTTTACCATTTTTACACCTATTTATGTCACGGTTATTTATGATTTACTGCAACGTCATCCATTAAGATTGAGTTACCTTTTTACGGCAATAATAGCAGTTATTGGTGCCGCTATTATTCGTTATGATCATATTAGTGCAAACTTTATTATTGGCTTTTTATTAATTCAAGGGGCTAATATTGTTTTTGCCTTAGGGCAGGTTGGTTATAAAAGAATTATGGAGATATATCCAATGCCTCAACATCAGGCTTTTGCTTGGGTTTACTTGGGGGCGGTAATTGTGGCAACAGTAGGTTGGTTACTTTTTGGCAATGCATCAAAATTACCTACAACTATTTTACAATGGAGTATTATTATCTGGCTTGGCGTAGTTGCTTCTGGCGTATGTTACTTTTTATGGAATTTTGGCGCGACAAAAGTTGATTCGGGCACTTTGGCTATTATGAATAATGTGGTTATCCCAACAGGGATTTTAGTGAATGTGGTTATTTGGCATCAATCATTAGACTGGTTACGCTTTATATTAGGTAGTGTAGTTATTGTGTTGGCACTATTGCTACACTACAAAGTTAAAAATCGATCATTGAGTTAAGCGCAATAAGCAGTTAAGGTAAATGTGTCATAATCGATAAAATTAACGGCGTTGTAATAGAAGACAGCGCCGTTGATATTAGTAAGCTTGAAGCAATAGGTTCTTGTAACACTTCAAACTGTCTTGCCATCATATAACAATTTATTGCAATTGAAACCGAACTAAGTAATACCACTACCTGTAATTCCAAAGTTGGTAAACCTAATAGTTTACCCATAATGTAAGTAACAATTGGCAATGCAGCTAATTTTAAAATACAGATAGAGGTCGTAATAAGCAATTTGTCGCGAATTTTATATTCAGCCAGTCCCATACCTAGCACAATTAATGAGAGTGGTGCAGTCATATCGCTGACCATTTTTGTTGACTGATTGATAAATTTAGGCATAGGTAATCCAATATAATTCACCACAATCCCAGTAGAAATACCAATAATAATAGGGTTTTTTGATACATTTTTTAACGCTTTGATAAAGCTCCGTCCAGAAAATTTACCCATTTGAACAAATTCAATTGATATGGTAGCAAGTGTCCATAAAATCAGAGCGTTAAATATAACAATAATGGCTACAATGGGGATTGCTTTCTCGCCAAGTAGCATTTTGATGATGGGAATACCAACAAAGACGGTATTAGTATAGATACCACCCATAGCAAAAAGTGTACTTTCTGAACCTGTTAATTTAAATAATTTTGATGCAACAAAACAACCAAACGCAAAGACGATAAATGATCCACCAAAAAAGACGAATAACACTTTTATATCGATTTGCGACTGTTCAGAAAAATGACTCATAATCTGAAACAGCATTATGGGGAATGCAATATAAAAAGTAAATTTAGTTAAGCTATCGGTTACTGTTTTTTGCCAACGACCAATTTTAACAGCTAAATATCCTAATAAAATTAAGATAAATAAAGGCAAAGTAGATAAAAACTGTGCCCATAATGTAGTAAGAAATTCCATCATTATTATTTTATTGATGATTGCGTATAAAGTACCATTCTAAGTCAGTTGATCGTTTCGAATCAAATTGATAGCCTTCTAGATTAAAACTTTTAATATCGTCACTCTTTTCAATGCAATTTTTTATAATGTATCGGCTCATTAGTCCGCGTGCTTTTTTTGCATAAAAACTGATAACTTTATAGGTTTCTTTGCTTTGATCTAAAAAAATAGGTTGAATTATAGTTGCATTTAATTGTTTTGGTTTGATCGCCTTGAAATATTCGTTTGAGGTTAAATTGATTAATGTGCGATCTGATGTTTTGGCTAGTTCACTATTAAGATGTTGAGTTAATTTATCGCCCCAAAATTGATAAAGATTAGTGTTACTACCATTTTTTAAACGGATCCCCATTTCTAACCGATAAGGTTGAATTAGGTCAAGTGGTCTTAAAATACCATAAAGCCCTGATAATATTCTTAAATGAGATTGTGCAAACTTTAGATTTTTATCAGTAAAATCTTCAACATGTAATCCTTCATAAACATCACCTTTAAAAGCAAGTATAGCTTGTCTTGCATTTTCAAGATTAAAATCACTATGCCAATCTTTAAATCGCTCATAATTAAGTTCGGCTAATTTTTTGCTAATAGACATTAAGTTAGCTAAATTTTCAATACTTAGTTTTTTGCAATCTTGAATAAGTCTTTTAGTTGAGTCAATAAATTGAGGAAGTGTGTAATTTTGGGTTAATAATGGAGATTGGTAATCCAAAGTTTTCGCCGGAGAAATAATTGTTATCATACGTATTTAGCCTATTGTGTTTTGCAGTAAATAGGTTTATTTTACCTCTAATTCAACTCAAAGGAGTAGCAAAATGAACATCGATAAAAAAGAAATACATGATATTAAATCTTGGGCTTCTGTTCGTGAAACCTCGATTGAAATTGCTGAGGCTATTTTTGAGCTAGCTAACCATGATGAAAAACTTGCCGAACAAATTTGGTCAGAAGGTAGTGATGAAGTGTTGAAAATTGCGTTTTCTAAAACCAAAGCGGATAAGTTGTTTTGGGGTGAGCAGACTATTGAACGTAAAAATGTTTAAATCTTTATGAATTTGACTTTTTTAGGGACAAGTGCTAGTTCCCCAACATTACAACGTAATGTGAGCAGTATTTTATTGGATCTTAGGCAAGAGCGGGGTAAGTTTTGGCTTTTTGATTGTGGTGAGGCAACTCAGATGCAAATGCAAAAAGCCAAGTTTAGTCTTGCTAAACTTGAGATCATTTTTTTAACACATCTACATGGCGATCATCTGTTTGGGCTACCAGGTGTTTTAACTTCCCGTTCCTTGATGCAGAATCAATCTCCTTTAACATTGATTGCTCCGAAAGGAATTAAAATCCTTATCGAAACTGTTATTGAAATTAGTTATTCTTGGTTAACCTATCCTCTTAACATCATTGAGCTTGAAGAAAATTGTACCGTTTTTGAAGATAATCAGTTTCAAGTAGAAGCAAAATTATTACAACATCGTGTGCCGTGTTTTGGTTATCGTATTATCGAAAAAGATCTACCAGCTCAGCTTAATATCGATAAATTAAAGCAAGATAATATTCAGGCTGGCCCTTTTTATAACGATCTTAAAAATGGTAAAACAATTACACTTGATGATGGGCGAATAATTAATGGCACAGATTACTTAGGTCAAATTAAAAAGGGCCGAAAATTAGCAATTTTAGGTAATACTATTCCTTGCCAAACCTCAATTGCTCTTGCTAATGATGTTGATTTGCTTGTTCATGAAGCAACCCAAGAACATGCTTTAGTTGATAAGGCTATTGAACGTGGTCATTCCACCACTGTACATGCGGCAACGATTGCCAAACAAGCTAATGCTAAAAGACTTATTATGACTCATATAAGCCCAAGATATAATTTGAATAACAATAAAAAGTTAGTTAATGAAGCAAAAAGTGTTTTTGCAAATACTGAAATCGCTACCGATTTTGCAACTTTTTCCATTTAGCTAGATTTATTTTAAAAAATTTCGCCGATGTTATTTTATCGGCGAATAAAAAACAGATTAAAGACAAAAATCCTTAATTAGTTGTTCTATTGCTATTTTAGTTGGTTTTAAAAAATCCATTGAAATAAACTCATCGGGCTGGTGTGCTTGTTCAATTGAGCCAGGTCCTAATACAATCGTTGGTGAAATTTGGTTTAGGTAGGGCGCTTCTGTGCTGTAGTTGACTGTTTGCGCACTATGACCGACTAATTTTTCAATGTGTTGTAATGCAGGATGATCTTTTTTACACTCATAGCCCGGAATTGGGGCAACTTCATATTTTATAGCAATTCGATTTGGATATTTATCCATAACGGGTTGCAGTGCTTCATAAAGTGCATGATAAAGTGACTCAACATCATTGTCAGGCAATACACGAATATCAATCACTAGCTCACAACAACCGCAAATACGGTTAGCCGCATCCCCCCCGTGAATAACACCTAAATTAAGAGTAGGGTAAGGAACGCTAAATCCGTCATTATGATATTGTTCTTTAAATTTTTGTTTTAGTACTAACAAGCGTTCAATGACTAAATTCATCACTTCAATAGCGTTAATGCCTTTATCGGGATCGCTAGAATGTCCTGATTTACCAATTACTTTAATGGCATTAGAGATAAATCCTTTATGTGCTCTGATGGGGATTAACGATGTTGGTTCGCCAATAATAGTACAGTCAGGTTGTAATTTTGTATTCTTTGCAAAAAATGCGGCACCAGCCATTGATGTTTCTTCATCGGCGGTGGCAAGGATATAAATGGGCTTAGTTAACTTTTTAAGATCGATATCACTCAGAGCCTCTAAAATAAAGGCAAAAAAGCCTTTCATATCAGCGGTACCAAGTCCATATAACTTATTATTTTCTTCTGTTAATTTGAAGGGATCTTTACTCCATTGCCCATCGTCAAATGGAACTGTGTCACTGTGTCCACTTAGCAATAAACCACCTTGGGTTTTATTTTCGCTATTTGAATAAGTAGCTAGCATATTATATTTATGACGAGTATTAGGAACAGGTTGTATATCAATAGCAAAACCTAAATCTTCAAACCAACTTGCTAATTTATCGATAAGCGGTTTGTTAGAATAATCTAATTCCTCGTTAGTAACGTTACTAATTGTTGGTATTGAAATTAGTTCGTTATATAGTGTTAAAAAAGATGGTAGGGCCATAAAAATTACCTTCAAATGTTAAATCGAAAATATATTATTTTATAATGCTATAAGCATAGCATTTACCTTTTCATTTGCCTATCAATAACCTTATTGTTTCATGTTATGTTTTATATTAAGAATAAAATTAATTTAATCGTTTGAGTATTAAAAGCAAGGTTTAGAATATGGTTTTTATTATTATCGTTATCTTTGATAAAAAACGGGCTATAAGCCAAGCCCGTTTGAGTGATTAATTAACTGTAAAAACAACTACTGTTGTGGGATGATACTTATCTTTTGCCCACCTTTTGATACGGCTTGAATATCACGATCATACATTGCTTCACCAAATGCAGGTGGAATGCTATAGATTCCTACATTAGTTGCTTTTATTTGATAGGTGAATTCTTGTATTTTATTATTATAAGTTGAACCATAAATAATAACACGATCTTCACGCACATCTGTATATTCAGGATACCAAGTGTATTTTCCTGTTTTTATACTAATTGGTGAAACCCAGCCATAATTTTCATCATAATCATCTTCTTCATAGTCATCATCTTCTTCATCATCTTCTTCATTATCTTGAATATATTCGTCATAATCTTTTTCCTGAGAATCTATTGGTTGTTGTACTACTTCAAAACCACCTGGTAGTAAATCAACAATGGCAATATTAGTTGCACCTTCATCTGCTTGTGCTCGGATTTTAATTGTTACATTAATTTTATCGCCAAGTTTGACTTGTTCAACAGGTTTACCATCAAGATCAGTAAATTCACGATGCACTTCAAGCCCTCGTTTAATTGGTTCTTTAGGGATATCTTTGTCATAACCTTGTTCAGACAGCATGTACCAAACAGATAAACTTGATTTATTAGTCACGCTTAATTGTGCATCTTGATCATTAAACTTACCTTTAGCTAAAATTCCATTTAAATTTGCAATAATTCTTTGTTTTTCTGAATCTTTTGAGGTTGCATTAATTTCGAGAGTATCTTTAGATAAATTTGATTGTTCAATGCTCTGCGAATAATTACTTAAAGCCAATATTGTCATTGCAGCTGATTGAGTAGTATATTTTTGTTTGTTCAGCATGATAACCATATTTTCTAATGCTTGTGCAGGAATATCTTTTGCTTTTTCAGGAAAATGTTTGCTAATTAAATAGATTTTCCCTGCATTAACGACTAGTGGATCATAATAGTTGTTTAGCCACCAAGCACGGTCATATGCAGCTTCTAATTGTTGCCAAATAGGTTTGATTAATTTATTTGCTTCTTTATCCATTTTTAACATTTTATAAGATGAGGCTAAATACATTGCTGTTATATCTTTTTTCCATGAATCATCTTTTCGATTAAGATTGCTAATGGTAGAGGCTAAATAGCTTGTTGTAACTTGATTTTGCCTTGTTAATAAATAGATAGCATAAGCACGGACTCTTAAACCATAAGTACTAGTATCACTAAATTCAGCAATTGTTTGCAAATATTTATTAGCATTATCAAGCATTTTTTGGGGAACTTTATAGCCCATTTCTTTTGCTTCAAGCATAAAGTTTACTGCATATAATGTAATAAATGGATCAACATTATAAGTTGAGTACCATAAACCAATTGCACCTTCACTATTTTGGCGAGATTGCAGCACTTGGAATAATTCTGATAATGAAGTTATTCCTTCTTTTGAAGCCAGATCAAAATCACGATATTTACTCGCTATTAAAACAGGAATTGCACGACTTACAATCTGTTCAGAACAGTAGTGTGGGTAATCCTGCAAATAGGTACTTAGGCCTTTACTTAGTATAAATGGTGAATAAGCTGCAGCAGCTTCACGTTTACTTAAGTTACTATACATGTCTCTAAAATCAGTAAACGTTTGTTTATGATCTGCCATTCTTCCCATTTTGGTGATTAATCTGTATTCAGTTAATGGTCTTATTGAAAGGCTAATATCACGAGTAATTGTTATATCATTATAGTTGGCGGAAAAGTGAAGATTGCCATTACCAAGTTTATCTGTTGCTTTAAAGTTAAATTTTAAAACCCCATCTTTGCCATTAGCCAATTCAATGGTTTTTTTATTATCACTCGTAATCAATAGGTTAGGAGTGGTTGAAACTTTAACATTAATAGGAATTGTTTTATCGCCAATATTTTCAATAAGATTAGTTACGTTTAGGGAAACTTCAAACTCATCATTTGGAGCAGCAAAATATGGAGCGTTAGGTTGCAAAACAATATCATTATGTACTGTTGTTGACATTTGAGTATGTCCCATTGTTTTGTCACCAACCGATACTGCCATGATACGAATTTTTCCATTAAAATAATCAGGCACTTTATATTCAACGGTTTTATCTCCATCGACATTAATAATACCTGACCAATAAGCTACAGGTTCATCTACTTTCCGTTTAAATGGATTTAAATGATTTGATAAGACATCATCATTATCACCATCACCACCAGGTGCTGAAGCTGTTATTAAATGTCGAAATTCTGGCAATATAAGATCTAAAATTTGCGAAGTTCTTACAGATAGTGCTTTTTTGCGTAAGAAGCTATTCAATGGATCTTTCAGTTTATAATTTGAAACTTGCAAAATCCCTTCGTCTACGGCAAAAACAACTGCTTTTTGTGGTGTATTTGTGTGTATTGTAATTGGTAGTGTATCTCCTGGTTTTATTAGTGATGGTGCTTGTAATACGATTTTATCGTTAAATTGATCATTTGAAATTTTGAAAGGTATAACACCGTAACTAAGTGGACTCATAAAAATTTCATCTGAATTTGGATCACGAATAAATTGGACATTAATATAACCATTACCACCAATGTCCTTTGGTAGGGTTATTTTTTGTATTGAGCTTGTTGTATCTGTATGGAACCATTTCCAAGCATACACTTTGTCACGCTCAATAGTAATAATACCACTACCTACATAAGGAGCTGTGATTGAGACTTCAATTTCATCACCCGGATTATATTGTGCGTCTTTAATCTTTAATGAAAGTTCCGCATTACGGTCTAAATCACGAGTAACATTAGCTTTACCTACAATAGAGTATTTACCTTGATAAAGTAATTCGTCATCATTATTTTTGATTTGAATAATATAGTTACCAGGATTTTTACTATCTAATTGATATCTAGTTTTATCTTGATTAATCTTAAACGGTTGTTCTGATAGAATCGATTCTTTACGGCGTGATTCATATTTATAAACCCCTGAAGATTGTTTAACTAATACCGATAGATATTTTTCTTCAATTAAAACAAGTTTTAGGTTAGATAACTCTATTTTTTCTAAAGCGGGATTTATCGCTATAAAATCAATATTACGAACTGAATCTCTGTTAATATATCTTAAATTTCCGTCCGCTTTTGCACCAACTAAATAATCATTTGGTGATATAAAGGTGCTTGCAGTTGTCGCAACGCTTCGTCCACTATCAGGCTCAAAAACATCGGTTAACATTCTTAGCGTGTAGTTCCCTTCAAAGCTTTGTATATTGTCATGGAGATTGAGTTTTACTATACCATTTTCATCTGTTGTTTTTTCATCTAATTCAACTTTAAAACTATTTCTTTCACCAGAAATATTTTGGTAGAAATAGTAATCTTCATATTTTTTGAAATAAGGTGTTGATGGTTCAAGAATTAATGTATTTGTGACTCGACGATTAGTTGCATCAGTACCAATTAGGTTTTTGGCTTTAATCTCAGCTTGGATATTTTCAGGTTTTAACCAACCATCCTTTATTTCAGGCAATAACTTAAGAGAAACAGCAGTTTTATCTGGTTCAAATTCACGAACTACAACCGAACTTGAGCCTAATAGGATTCGCGATTCTTCATCATCATTTTTTAAATATAAATTAATATACCAATCACCAGTAGGTGATTCATAGTTAGTTTTATAGCTAAGTTCATTAAAACCTGATTTATTTAGTACAATCGATTTTTTGAGTACTAGATTGGATTTTGGATCGTAAATTTCTGCTTCTACGGTAATACCCTCTAAGGAATTAGTCCATTTTTGAGCTCTAACTATGGCACCTATATGGAATGTGTCGCCAGGGCGATAAACACCTCGATCTGAAAAGATGTGAGAGCGTAAGTCTCCTCCTTCAAGGGTTTCACGAATGCCGCCGATATCAAAACGAGATAGATTTAAATTTCTTTCATAACTTTTGATTGGTAAAAATGATAGGTCACGGTCTTTTTCAACAACATATAAAAGAGGTTTGATGTCTTGATAATATTCAGACAATGGTGCAAAACGAACATGACCATTATCATCTGTAGTTTTAGACGTAATAGTAATTCCATTCATGCCTAGAACTGAAACTTTAGCACCGCTAATGGGGGCGCCTGAACTTATTGATTGAATAAAGAGATCATTGGATTGATCAAGTGACTTTTTGGCTATAATTCCTAAATCGGTAACGACAATAAAGCGTGAAGCCATGAACTCATATTTAGTATCTTTTTTATCTTTTCCATAAAGTCTTAATAAAAAGACACCACGATTCTTACTCCCATTTGTGTTAGCAGTTAAGTAACGAGTTAAATCGACATTTGTGTATTTAACTTCTTCAGGATCACCTGTAACGTCTTTAGTTATACTGTATTTTTCAACAAAATGATCATTATCAAGTTCACCAAAATTCATATCGTTAAATTCGTAACTTTGATTAAAAGCAACTAAATGTTGAAGCTGTGAAGGAATAACGCGATCTATTTCTAATTTAATTTCTTCTAAATTACGTGAAACAATTGGTAATTTTTTTTCGCCTGATAAGGATAGTAAAGAACCTGATGCGGCAAAATCAAGATAAGTTGGATAATTAGGTACAATTAATACCTCTTGATACTGTTCTTTAAGAAAGTAACCTTCTTGGGACGATAAAGGTTGATTAACTTCAATATATAACTCAGAGTTTTGCTCTGTATTAAATTCAAAACTAATTTGGTTTTGATAAGCAAGCTCACTATCAATTGGATTTATCGATAGCGGCGTTGCTTTTTTAAGTATTTCTGGTGTTACGTTGAGTTTTGTTTCATAACTACTAGAATATCTGTTGTAATATCGTTCCTTATATGGCTTTTCTGGATTTTTAGGTAGTTTCCAGACTTTAACTGACTTCGATAAATCTTCAGATTTAACCGCATGACTTAATGATAAAACTAATATTTGTTGTATCTTTTCATTACTTTTTTCAACTAATGTAAGCTCAGATTTAGTAATGTTTAGATGATATTTATCAGGTACATTTACTGTATTATATATATTTAAATTTAGTGAATTTCCTCCTAACGTTGAAGTAACGTTATTATTAATTGTTATTTTTAAATAACCTTCTTTATCAAGTAATGGAATTTGTTCACTTTTTACGTAGGCAATTTTGTCGTTATCGCTATAAGCAACAGTAAATCCTATCTTTTTCAGAAATGTATTACCTTCATAAAGCGATAAAATAATATTTTCCTCAAAACTTTTCCTATCAACAGGATGACTAAATTGAATTGTATTTATAATATTCCTCATATTGGGTTCAGTAGGATTTATATAAACTTCTCCATAATTTTTGAAATCATACTTGAAGCCAGGTGTAGTAAAGGTAAATGTTTTATTAGTTCTTATTAGTTCACAATTTTCAGCAAATAATTTTGAGGGTTCTAATACTACAGTATAATTAGTTCCAAGTGGCCATGTTTTATCCTTTGGTATGAACTTTATTGTCGAATCATCAGACCATATCCATTTGCCATCAATGTTTGGTAAAATGTTAACACCTTCAGTTATCTCGTCTTTACCAATTAGCTCTAGTGGTGCTGGTGAATGACTAGGTCCGGTAAATGTGATCGATAATATATCATTACTTGTATCTGGTGAATGTAAATAAGTTCCATAACGATTTACCGTTATAGGCGTAGGTTCAATTGGTTTTGGATGGTTTAAATACCAATGATAAGCATAATTTCCTGAAAAATAAGCAATAAAGCCTAAAATAATACTTACATTAATTATAGTTTTTATTTTTTTTAATGTAGAACCTGTCGCATAGTAAAATCTTTTTGCATTAGGTAACCAACTTGGTGTTGACCATTTGATATCACCAATAATTGGGCTAAATAGCCAAAAAATTCCTTTTATTAAAATAAATAAAAAAATAAGAAAAGTACTAATTATTTCCCAAGCCTTTTGCAGTATATTAAAAGGTAAGTGTAAAATAAATTTAAACAACTCCATTACTTATTTCCTATTTTCTAAAAAATGAATGATTAATATAAAATAATCATATTTAAACACATAGTTACCTGAAAGGTTTTGACAACATTTTTTGTTTTTCTAGTGATAGATGCTAGTTTATTAAAAAATAAACCAAATATAACTTAACATACTATGATTTTTTACATCACAAGGCAACCTATAGCGTAACCTTAATTTATAAAGCTAATAACACTTTTTTTATTTTTTTGCGATAAAAACAGCTCGCATTGGGGCTGGGTAGCCTTCAATGGTTTTGGTTGAATCGTCTGGATCTAAAAAATCGGACAGAGAATCTGATGTCATCCATTCTGTTTTACGTTGTTCATCAAAATTAGTTAATGATATATCAACCATTTTTACATCTGAAAAGCCACATTTTTCCAACCAATTAATCATTGTAAGAGTAGAAGGTATAAAATAAACATTACGCATTTGTGCATAACGATCACCTGGCATTAACGCTTGATGTAATTCTCCATCAATAACCAAAGTTTCAAGTATTAGTTCTCCACCTTCAACCAATTGATCCTTTAATTGAAATAAATGATCAAGTGGCGATCGGCGATGATATAAAACCCCCATTGAAAATACGGTATCAAAAGCATTAAGTTTAGGGAGATGTTCAATTCCAAGTGGTAATAAATGTGCTCGCTGATCGTTACCTAGTAGTTTACGGATAGCCTCAAATTGACATAGATAAAGCGCCATAGGATCAATTCCGACTGCGAGTTTTGCTCCAGCCCCAATCATTCGCCATAAATGATAACCACTGTTACAACCCACATCTAAAACAATTTTATCTTCTAAACTATCAATATGATTAATTAAGCGTTCCCATTTCCAATCTGAACGCCATTCTGTATCAATATCAATTCCATACAAGTGAAAAGGGCCTTTGCGCCATGGCATCATATTTTTTAATAATTGCATTATCCTTTGCTGTTCACCCGTAGAAAGAGGCTCTTTTGATTTTGCTGTAACACTATGTAATAAATCAATTTGATAAGGTGAGATGGATGGTAAATGTTTAATACTGTTGAGCCATTGATTAAAGCGACTATCTATGTTTTGTTTTTGCCAATTTGCGAGTTGTCTAGGTAATACTTCAAGCCAGTTACTAAGCCTATTTTTTGCGATAATCTGGTAAAAATCACCAAAATCAATCATTCTGTTATCCTTTATCAATTACGCTTAAATTAATCTGTTATTTTATGGCAATAATAGAGCCAAAATTAAAACATTGGAACCAAGTGTCGATGTGTTTAAAACCAGCTTCAGATAGTCGCTGTTTATGTGTTTCGATAGTATCTGTTAGCATAACGTTTTCTAGCATGTTACGTTTTTGGCTGATCTCAAGCTCACTATAGCCGTTAGCACGTTTAAAATCATGATGCATATTAAATAGTAATTCATCAATGCAGGTATCACTAAAGCTAAATTTTTCAGATAGGACTAAAATGCCATTTGGTTTTAACGCATTATAGATATTATTTAAAACACGTTGACGATTTTCAGGAGTTAAAAATTGTAAGGTGAAGTTGAGTACAACCATTGATGCATTTTGCATGTTAATATGGCAAATATCATCACAAATTACATCTACAGGTGTGCTTGATTTGTAGGATTCAATATGCCGCTTACAACGTTCAACCATTGGCTGAGAATTATCAACCGCAATAATATGGCAATTTTCTTGATGGACATTGCGTCGAATAGATAATGTAGCAGCGCCTAATGAACAACCTAAATCATAAATCATTGAATTAGATTGTACAAATCTTTCGGCTAGCATGCCGATCATCGAGATAATATTAGAATAACCAGGAACAGATCGCTGCACCATATCAGGAAAAACTTCGGCAACTTTCTCATCAAAAATCCAATCCCCCAATTTTTCAATAGGTGTGATAAATAATTGGTCTTTTTTAATATCCATAAAAAGTTATTGGTACGAAAAAAAATAATTTTGTTATCATATCATTATTCGCATTTAATTGTTCAGATAATTATGAGTTTTATTTATTTTTTTATTTTATTTATGGTGATAGTGATCAGTATTTTAATGATTGCTTATTTAGGTAAACGATGGTTATTTTGGTTCAATTTTCATTTTACTGGTTATTCTAAAATTATTTATTGGTTATTTGTTGTAATTGCTGGATTATCATTGGTGTTTTCTAGGGCATTAGATGGTGTTTTTAATAAGCTATCTTTGATTTTTAATATTATTTTTGCTGGATTTTTGTGTAATATTTTTATTTTATTGATTTTTGATACGATCTATTTATTCAGCAAAAAAAAATTAAAGCCTAACTTACTGCTTAGAATTGTTTATGTAAATTTAGTTTTCTCGTTATTTTATTGCACCCATGAAATGGCAATTAGTCCGAAAACTGTTTATTATCAAGTAAAAATAGATAAACCAGCTCATGTTGAAAATCTACGTATTGTGCAGCTTAGTGATATTCATATTAATGAATTAACTTCGAGTGAATTCATTCAACAAATGATAGATAAAGTAAATCAATTAAATGCAGATTTTATTGTAATTACAGGTGATACATTAGATAAACGTTTAGCACCTTTTATTGAACAAGGTTTTAATAAACAATTTCAGCAGTTAAAATCGAAACATGGTACTTATGTTATTTTTGGAAACCACGAATATTTAAATACTAGAAAACAAAATAATCGTGAAGAAGATATTATTGATGCTTTTAAGCAAGCAAACATGAAGGTTTTAAAAGATGATATTGTATACCTTGATGATATAGGTATTACATTAATTGGGCGAGATGATTTTTCTTCCGCATTTTATGATGTGAAAAGATCAAAGTTAGCGGAATTGATGATGTTTGCAGATACAAATACACCTGTTATTTTATTAGATCACCAACCCAAAGATCTTACTGAACCAGCAAAGTTAGGTGTTGATTTAATGATTTCTGGGCATACTCATGCTGGGCAAATATTTCCAATTAACCTTATTGAAAAATTAATGTATAAAAACGCTTATGGTTTGTATCAAAATGAAGATAATAACTTTACTAGCATAGTAAGTAGTGGATATGGTTTTTGGGGACCACCTATTCGCTTAATGACTCGTTCTGAAATTGTAGTGATTGATGTTGTATTTAAAAAAATACACAATAAATAGATTTTATCTAAATAGGAATTTTACTTTGTCTTATCAAATTATTGTTAATAATGATCAGCTAGCTGAGTTTTGTTCAAAAATCGAAAAAAGCTCAGCGATTGCATTAGATACTGAATTTGTACGTACGTGCACATTTTATCCACATTTAGGGCTATTGCAGGTCTTTGATGGAAAATATGCTGCATTAATTGATCCAATCACTATTAGTGATTGGCAAGATTTTTTAGCTATCTTAAAAAATCCTAAAATTGAAAAGTATTTCCACTCGTGCAGTGAAGATATTGAAGTTTTTCTTCATTACTTTGGGATGGTGCCGACTCCTATTATTGATAGCCAAATATTGGCTTCTTTTCTTGATAATCCACTAAGTTCGGGTTATGCCAGTTTAGTAAAAAAATATTTAGAAGTAGAACTAGATAAAAGTGAAACTCGAACAGATTGGTTAAAACGACCATTAACCGAAAAACAGTGTGAGTACGCTATTAATGATGTGTTATATCTTTTTCCATTAGTAAACATTCTAAAATTACAATTAACCGAAAATGATTATTTACAAGCCGCTTATCAAGAGTGCCAAATGGTGGTGGCTCGTAAATGTACAGCGATAGATCCAAACAACGTTTATCTAAATATTAAAAATAGTTGGCAATTGAAAGGGAAAAGTCTAGGTCAATTGTATAAATTAGCAAGTTGGCGATATAAATTATCCAAAGATCAAGATATCGCTTTAAATTTTGTTATACGTGAAGAAGTTTTGTGGAAAATAGCACGTTATTTACCGTCCTCATTAGCTGAACTTGATAAATTAGGGATGAAAGGTAAAGAAATTCGCTTATATGGGCAAAAAATTCTCGATATTTTATCTGAACCGATACCCGAGGTACCACTTATTCGTAGAATTAATACTTATCCCGATTTCAAGAAAATCTCGGATGAATTAAAAAAAGCGGCTCAAATGATTTCATCAAAAACAGGGCTTAATCAAGATTTACTACTTTCACGTCGATTAATTAATCAATATATTAAATGGAAAATTGATAAAAAAGGTGACGTACCAGAAATACTAACTGGTTGGCGTCAACCCTTGTTTAGTGAATATTGTTTGTGATTTCAGTATGCTATTTTTCAAAAGCTTTTAAGCTAGTTCACTTAACATTGATTCAACAATTAAGGAAGATTGTTTTGCTGCAAGTTTCAAAAATGACTGAAAATCTATTTCAGATTCATTATCGCCATTATCTGAGATTGCTCTTACCACTACAAACGGTACATTAAATAGCCAGCAGACATGCCCAATTGCTGCGGCTTCCATTTCTACCGCTATGGCATTTGGAAAGGTTTGTTTGATTCGTTTTAATGTAGCCTTACCATTAACAAATGCATCACCACTACCAATTGAGCCTTCAACTGCATTAACACCTTGTTTTTTTATGCATGATTTGGCTAATGATTGATATTGTTGGCTTGCTTCAAATACAACTGGGCAACCGGACATTTGTCCTGGTTTATAACCAAAAGCGGTTAAATCGACATCATGATAAAATACGTCTTTTGATACGATAATGTCACCAATATTGAGTTCGGTTGAAAGTCCTCCAGCTGAACCCGTATTAATAACAGCATCAACCTTGTAATTATTTAATAATAGTGTTGTGCCTGAGGCTGCGGCCACTTTACCTATGCCTGATTGAAGTAGAATGATTTCACAACCGGCAATTTGACCAAGATGAAAATCACAACCTAAATGGCGTTCAACTTGATAATGGGTAATTTTACTTTTTAAGATGGCAACTTCTTCTTCCATTGCAGCAATAATAGCGATTTTCATACGATCCTCTGGCTTAGTTTGGGTAACTTCTATTTAAGTGTGCTATCATAATTGCAGAAGATTAGCTTGACAATATGTGAATAAAACGGAGATAAAATTGAAAACAATTTTTATTACAGGCTGTTCAAGTGGAATAGGACTTATTTCAGCTATTGCATTAAAAAAACGTGGTTATCGTGTTATTGCGTCTTGTCGCAAAAAGTCTGACCAACAAAAATTAATTGAACAAGGATTTGAAACTGTATTACTTGATTTAGATAATCCTGATTCTGTTCATTTAGCCGCTAAAGAAGTATTAACTATGACAGGCGGACAATTATATGCATTATTTAATAATGCCGGCTTTGGAGTATATGGGCGATTAGCAACAATTAGCCGAGAGCAGTTAGAGTCTCAATTCTCAACCAATTTCTTTGGTGTACATCAGTTAACTCAGTTACTACTTCCTGCAATGCTTGCAGAAAATGAAGGACGTATTATTCAAACCAGCTCAATTGTTGGCATTGTTGCTACTCCTGGTAGAGGAGCTTATTCAGCAAGTAAATATGCTTTAGAATCATGGTCTGATGTACTAAGATTAGAATTAGCTAATACCAATATCAAAGTTAGTTTAATTGAACCAGGGCCATTAAAAACGTATTTTTCAGATAATGTTAATCAAATAGAAAAAGAAAATATTGTAAAAAATCCACCTATTGCCAAACGATTTACGTTAGCGCCTGAGGCTGTGTTACCTTACTTATTTCATGCGCTTGAACATAGAACTCCAAAAATACGTTACAGGGTAACAAAAGTGACAAAAATAGCGGCTATTGCTAAACGTTTGCTTCCTGATAGATTAATGGATAGAATTTTAAAAAATAAATAATGAATCAAAGTATTCTTAGGACATAATATGCAAAATCAATTTATTTTTGATGTTAATGAACAAAATATTCAAGAGATTATAAAAAGATCTTCTCAATCCCCTGTGTTGTTTTATTTTTGGTCATCAAGAAGTCCCAATTATGAAGCAATGACTCAAACTTTAACTAAATTAGCTAATGAACATCATGGTCAATTTATTTTGGCAAGTGTTAATTGCGATGAAGAACAAATGCTGGCTGCTCAATTTGGTTTACGGGCGATTCCAACTATTTATTTATTTCAAAATGGTCAACCTGTAGATGGCTTTCAAGGTCCTCAATCCGAAGAAACTATTAAAATTTTTTTAGAAAAAGTGCTACCAAATGAAGATGAGCTTAAATTAATTGAAGCTCAAAATTTATTTCATGAAGCTAAATATGAAGAAGCATTACCACTGTTACGGCAAACCTGGAAATCACTAACCGATCATTTGGGTAAACCGAGAACCGATATTGCATTAATGCTAATAAAATCACAAATTGAACTTAAACAGCTAAGTGAAGCAAAAGAAGTGCTGGCAACTATTCCGCTACAAGATCAAGATTCAAGCTATCATGGATTACAAGCCGAAATAGAATTACTTGAACAAGCTGCTAATTCTCCAGAATTACAACAATTACAGGCAGAATTTGCTCAACATCCTGATAACGTTGAACTAATGATTCAATTGTCTTCCCAATTAATGCATGTAGGGCGTCATGAAGAAGCATTAGAGTTGTTATTCAAACCATTGACAAAAGATCTTAATGCTGGTGACGGGCAAGTGAAGAAAACATTACTCGATTTATTGGCGGCATTAGGAACAAGTAATCCGTTAGCTAGTAGTTATCGACGTAAATTGTATACTTTATTATATTAAGATTTATGAAATTTAATAAAGCGAAAGGATTCAACAATAAACTATTGTTGAATCCACTTTATTTAGTGTTCAATAATACGAGGAAAATCTTCGTTACTGCGTAATGTTAAGACTTCAACACCATTTTCAGTAACCAAGATTGTGTGTTCATATTGTGCAGAAAGCCCATGATCTTTGGTTTTAACCGTCCAGCCATCTTTCATGGTACGAGTACGCCAGTCACCAGTATTTACCATTGGTTCAATGGTAAAAGTCATTCCTGGTTTTAAAATTACACCGCCGTCATCAGCGTCATAATGTAAAACTTGAGGTTCGTCATGATAGACTTCACCAATACCATGGCCACAATATTCACGAACTGAAGAAAAACCAAACTTATCGACATATTTTTGTATCGTTTTACCAATTTCCTTTAAACGAATGCCTGGTTTGATAATTTTAATCGCCTCGTAAAGGCTCTCTTGTGTAACTTGGCATAATTTTTCACCTGTGATAGTTGGCTTACCAGCAATGTACATTCTAGATGTATCGCCATGAAAACCATCTTTAATAACTGTCACATCAATATTTAGAATATCGCCATCTTTTAACTTTTTGTCAAAACTTGGAATACCATGACAAACCACATCATTAATTGAAATACAACTAGTATGTTGATAACCATGATAACCAATATTAGCTGGAATAGCTTTTTGGACATTGACGATATGTTCATAACAGATCTTGTCTAGTTCACCTGTAGTAATACCGGGTTTAACATAAGGTTCTATCATTTCTAAAACTTCAGCAGCGAGTTTGCCTGCTATACGCATTTTTTCTATTTCAGCAGGGGTTTTTAACTTTATAGACATTAATTTTTTTCCTTTAATATTAATGGCAATATCCTATCATACAGCACTATTTCGTCAAATTATACCAGAGAATTAATTATACCTTTTTCTTATACTCCTATAATTTTTTGCAAAAAAGTTTCAGGAAAATATATGTTTTAGTATAAAATTCAAAACTATTGTTATATTCGTTTGATATTCTGTATATAATTATACCCATTATAAAAAAGGCTTTAATCGCAACGCAATGCAATGTCACTTTTACCAACAAAAAAAGTGTTTATCTTGCCAATGGATAGAACATCCTTATCATGTACAACTGGCAGAAAAACAAAATAAGTTATTACAACAATTAACTCATTTTAAACCAAACGAGGTTAAAGAACCTTTTGCTAGTCATGAAACCGCTTTTCGTAATAAAGCAAAGATGGCAGTGTTAGGTAGTGTTGAAAAGCCCGTTTTAGGTATACAAACGGGGAATGAGGCAGTTGATTTATGCGATTGTCCTCTTTACTCAAACAGTATGCAAAATATCTTAAAACTTGTTCGAACTTTCATTCGTAAACAAGGGCTTATTCCTTATAATATTAATAAGCGTAAAGGGGAGTTGAAATTTGTTATAATTACTGAAAGTAAAACTGAGGGTACGAGCAACTTTATGCTACGATTTGTTTTAAAATCACACAAGTTTGTTGCTAAAATAAATAATTCTATTAAACAATTACAAGACAAAATTCAAAACTTAGACGTAATTTCGATAAATATTCAACCAAATCATGCGGCTATTTTAGAAGGTGAAGATGAAATAGTCTTAACTAATAATTCATTTCTTCCAATAACTTTAAATAACACTCCTCTTTTTATTAAACCTAAAAGCTTTTTTCAAACAAACCCATATGTTGCCAGCAGCCTTTATAAAACAGCAAGTGACTGGGTCACAGATTTACCTATTCATTCTATTTGGGATATGTTTTGTGGGGTAGGTGGTTTTGGGTTAAGTTGTGCTAACCTTGTTACTGAGAAAAATATTAGCCTTACAGGTATTGAAATTAATTCAGACGCAATTGAGTGTGCAACTAAATCAGCAAAAAAATTAGGTTTTAAACAATTAAACTTCAAGGCATTTGACGCAACAAAATACGCTACAGCTCAAAAAAATGTACCTGATTTAGTTTTACTAAATCCCCCAAGACGAGGGGCTGGTAAAGTACTTATGCAGTATTTGAAACAAATGGCACCTAATTATATTATGTATTCAAGTTGTAACTTATTTTCATTAGTTGATGATTTAATGTTACTGCCAAATTATCAAATCCAAAAAGTACAATTATTTGACATGTTTCCACATACTTCACATATGGAAATATTAGTTTTATTGCAACGATTATAAATAAAATAAATTTATGATAATCATTATATGTGCTATTTCCTATCCATGAAATAGCTGTTATTTTTTTAAAATTGCCATGTATTTAAGATCAAATTATTTGTAATAAAAATAGTAAATTATAGTTTTTAGTATTGCTATACTACGATGTTTAATGCTTTTTTATTCCAAGTATTGTCGTGTTGTCATAAATTAGCCATAACATAATTTTAAATTATGTTAATATAAATATTAAATAACTACCTTTTAAGGAAGCGCAAAATATGATTCCTGATGTCTCAAAAGCACTTAGTTGGTTAGAAAAACACTACACTATTTTACAAGGTATTCAACGTGGTATTGAACGAGAAACTTTACGTATTTTGCCTGATGGATCATTGTCAAAAACGCCATTTCCTTTAAAAATTGGTGCTGCGTTAACCCATCCTTGGATAACAACTGATTTTGCCGAATCAATGTTAGAATTTATCACGCCAGTTAATACCAATATTGATTATATGTTGACGTTTTTACGCGATTTGCATCGCTATGCTAGCGTAAATATTGGTGATGAAATGATGTGGCCTTTAAGTATGCCTTGTTTTGTTGCAAACGAAAAAGATATTATTCTTGCTCAATATGGTACTTCTAATGAAGGCCGCTTTAAAACGATTTATCGTGAAGGATTGAAAAACCGCTATGGTGCAATGATGCAGACTATTTCAGGTGTTCACTATAATTTTTCACTACCAACTGCATTTTGGCAAGCAAGAGAAGGGGTTAAAAATACCGAGGAAGGTAAAGCTGTAATTTCTGAAGGTTATTTTACCTTAATACGAAATTATTACCGTTTTGGTTGGGTTATTCCTTATTTATTTGGTGCATCGCCATCAATGTGTTCTTCATTTATTCAAGACCCAGTTAAAGCACAAGCCTTTATTGAACAAACAAATGGTAACTGCTATTTGCCTTATGCAACTTCTTTAAGATTAAGTGATATTGGATACACCAATAATGCCCAAAAACAGCTTGGTATTACTTTTAACCATTTGGATACATATGTAGAGGGACTAAAACGTGCAACGCATACAGAGTCTACAGATTTTGCTAAGTTGGGAGTTAAAGTGGATGGGCATTATCGTCAATTAAATGATAATGTATTACAGATTGAAAATGAGTTTTACGCACCTATTCGACCTAAACGAGTGCCAATGGCAGGGGAATCTCCATCGGATGCACTTTTGCGTGGTGGTATTGAGTATATTGAAGTAAGAGCATTAGATGTTAATCCATTTTCGCCAATAGGAATTACTGAAGATCAAATACGTTTTATAGATCTATTTTTAATTTGGTGTGCACTAGCACCAGCACCAGAGATGAGTAGTAAAGAACTTGAATGTGCTAAATTGAATTGGAATAGAGTCATAATAGAAGGGCGAAAACCAGGACTTGAGATTGGTATTGGATGTGAAAGTAATCGAGAGCCATTATCTAAAGTCGGTCACGAATTATTTAAAGATCTGTTACGTGTTGCTGATGTTCTAGATCATCGAGATGATATGCAGCGTTATCGTAATGTTTGTGAACGCTTAGATTTAATGTTTGATCAACCGGAATTAACTTTATCAGCAAGAACGTTGCAAGCAATAAGTGATTTAGGTACAGCTCAATTCGGTTTAGTTTTAGCAAGTCAATATAAAAAACAGCTTATGGTAGAACCTTTAGTATTATTAACTGAAGGTGATTTTGTACAACAACGCCATTTATCTATTGAGAAACAGATAAAGAAAGAGCAAGGAAATACTTTATCTTTTGATGAATATTTGGAAAAATTGAACGCCAAAAATGTTTAAAAAGCGCTGTTATACTTTACGATATCAGACAGATAACAAAGTTGAGTTGGTTTTACCTAATCAATCAGTAGTAGTTAATACGCCATTAATTGATCAAACATCGTTTTCTATTTTAGTTTGGAATATCTTTAAACTAAAAAGGGCCGATTGCATTGATATACTCAAAAACTATGTTGATAAGACTAAACTTATTTTGTTACAAGAAGCCCAAACAACATCGCCGTTACTAAATTTTATTTCACAGCACAATAAAATTGCAGATCATGTTCCAGCATATTGTTTTAATAATATTTATGCTGGAGTCATGACAATTTCAGATTCTTTGCCAATCTCACTTTTTTCTTTTAGAGAAAAAGAACCATTAATCCGTGTTCCTAAATCTGCTTTAATCACTATTTATCCAATTAGCAATTCCAAACAACAGTTATTAGTTGCTAATATTCATGCCGTAAATTTCAGTATTGGTGTGAAAGTTTATCGCCAGCAAATACACATGCTATTAAATCATATAAAAGAGCATATTGGTCCAGTGATTTTGGCGGGTGATTTTAATGCATGGAGTCGGCAACGATTAAATTTGTTGTATCATTTTGTTCGTTCAATTGAACTTAAGCCAGTTAATTTTTCAGTAGATGTTCGAAAGAGATTTATGGGCAGACCACTTGATTTTGTTTTTTATCGAGGATTACAACTTAACGCGGCTGAAATTATTAGCACAACCGCATCAGATCATAATCCTTTATTAGTAAATTTTAGATTGGATTTGCGTTGACAAGATTAATTGTCAACATATCACCTTCTTGAACTCTAGAATTCTTTAGATTATTCCATTGCAAGATATCGGTAATTTTTACACGATAATTTTGAGCTATAGAGTAGAGACTATCTCCTGCTTTAACAAGATAAACAATCTTTTTTACATTTTTGGAAAAACTATCCTTACTTACTATACTGTTATTTTTAATAAAACTTGTTCTAAATTCAAACGCCATATTAGAACGAGGAGTATCTTGTAAAAGTTCTGTAATTTCATTCACAACAAGATTTTCTGCTTGTAGCTTTTTGAATAAACTTTTGGCATGAGCATAAGGAACAAGCAAATGGAAAGGACCATTTACTGTTTGTTGCACATATCCAGCATTATAAGTAGCTAACTCATCAAGTGATAGTTCTGAGTATTTAGCAATTTTAGCAAGAGAAATATTCTTTGATATATCAATTCTAACGAGTGAATTTTCATAATTACAATCAGGTAATTTAATTCCATATCGTTTATTATTCTTAACAATATCAATAATTGCTAAAATTTTAGGCACATAGTGCATAGTTTCTGTTGGTAAGTCTAGCGACCAATAATTAATTGGTAAACCTTTAGCCTGATTTCTCTCAATGGCTTTTCTTACTCGACCTTCACCTGCATTATAAGCAGCCAAGGTTAATAGCCAATCACCATCAAAACGCTTATTTAAATTTTGTAAAAGTGAAATAGCTGAATTAGTCGATGCAATTAGATCTCGACGAGCATCAAACGAACTACTTCGCTGTAATCCATACTCTTTAGCTGTAATAGGAACAAATTGCCATAATCCTGCAGCTTGAGCAGAGGATGTAGCAAGTGGGTCATAGGCGCTTTCAATAAGAGGAATTAAAGCTAGCTCCGCAGGTAAGTTATTTTTATGAAGCTGATTAATAATGTAATAAACATAAGGCTCTGAACGTAAGGCAACGGCTTCAAAACCTTTAGGATTACGTAATAATCGTTCTCTTTCCGCGCTAACTCGACTATTTTCTGGAACATTTGCTTCAATCTGATTCAGCATATATTGCCATGGATTCTGAGTGATAGATACATAATTACTGGAACTATTTGTATTATTAGCTGTGTTTTTTGAATACTTTATTCTAACAACAGGATTATATCGTGGTCCATGATGCTGACATGCGATTAAAAACAAACATAACGCTGTAAATATTAATAACTTTTTCATTAGTCCGTAAATTTTACCTAAATTAAGATTAGTATTATACCTAAAAAATATCTTTTTGGCTTCTAAAAAAAACAAACAATTCTAATTCATTATTAATTTTGAACTTATTTTGTAATTTATTTTCATGACATCGTAAAAATAAATTAATTTTTTTTTCGTCAGATAAATTAGACGGTAATGTTATTAATTTATTAGAAATCGAATCTAAATAGTTTTCGATATTTTTATCATCGGGCAGCATTTGGGACGCAAATGCTAAATTTGATAAAGTATATTCATGACCTGCACAGATTAAAGTATCATTAGGCAGTTGTTTTAAATGTTTTAAAGAATTTAACATTTGTTCATGAGTACCTTCAAAAATCCTTCCACAACCGGCTGAAAATAAAGTATCCCCAGAAAATAAATAGGGCATGCAATAATATGCCAAATGACCAAGAGTGTGCCCTGGTACTTCTATAACTTCAAAACTAAAATCACCAATACAGACTTTATCTTGTTTGATAAGATAATTAATTGGTAAATTGATTTCACTTGGACCGTAAACATCAATATCTTGGTATTGAGCTTTTAATTGGTTTACTCCTCCAGTGTGATCAATATGGTGATGAGTAAGTAAAATTCCAAGGGGGATTAATTTATGTTTATTAATATAATTAATAACAGGTTCGGCTTCCCCAGGATCGATAATTATGGCTTGGTTACTGGCATTGGTTAGAATCCAAATATAATTATCTTTTAAGGATGCAATGCTATGTAGTTTATACATTTTAATTTTTTACCGTTAATTATAAATTATGTCGTTAAAAGCAAATAAACTTTTTAAAATTGAATAAAAAATTTAATTAATACATTAACCATTTATGCATTGTTCAAATATAGTATCTTGTAGTGTAGGGGATTGAGCTTGTGTTTTAGCTATAATGTCACAACGCTCGTTTTCAATATGCCCAGCATGACCCTTTACCCAAATCCACTCAATTTTATGAATCTGCACTAATTCATCTAGTCTTTTCCATAAGTCGACATTTTTTACTGGTTGTTTGTTGGCGGTCCTCCAACCATTTTTTTTCCAACTATGTATCCAATTGATGATTCCATTTCGCAAATATTGACTATCAGAATATAACTCAATTTGACAAGGCTGCTTTAATTGCTCTAAAGCAACAATTGCAGCTAATAATTCCATACGATTATTCGTAGTTTTAAAAAAACCTTCTGATAATATTTTTTCGTTTGTTTTATATTTTAAAATTGCAGCATAACCACCAGGACCTGGGTTACCTAGGCAAGAGCCATCAGTATATATTTCAATTTTTTTTAACATCTTTTTAATTTCATTTATGACTATTTAAATTTTTTGTTAATTTATTTACTGTAATTCTGTGACTTAAGTAAATTAAGAACTATATTAATTTTTGAATGTATCAACTTTAAGAAATTTTGGTGCTAGACTATACCATTAAATAAAAGTTTTTCCCAACGATTGATATAAAAGAGAAGAAAGTGATCCATAATTCTACACGACTAATTGTATTAGATACTGAAACGACAGGTATGAACCAAGAAGGCAATAATCATTATGAAGGACATAAGATTATTGAAATTGGTGCTGTTGAAATTGTTAATCGACGTTTAACTGGTAACCATTTTCATGTTTACATAAACCCCGAACGCTTAATTGATGAAGATGCATTTAAAGTGCATGGAATCAGTGATGATTTTGTTAAAGATAAACCTATTTTTAAAAATGTTGCTCACGATTTTATTAAATTTATAGATGGTGCCGAGTTAATTATCCATAATGCATCATTTGACATAGGTTTTATGGATTATGAATTTCGTCTTTGTGGTCTGGATTTTAAAACAGCTGATCATTGTATTATTACTGATACCTTGGCTATGGCAAGGCGTTTGTTCCCAGGTAAACGTAATAATTTAGATGTGTTATGTGAACGTTATCAGATAGATAATTCCCACCGAACATTGCATGGTGCATTATTAGATGCTGAGATTTTAGCTGAAGTTTATTTAGCTATGACAGGTGGGCAAACGACATTGTCTTTTAGTTCTGAAGATAATAACTCATCTTTATCAGAATCAAACTCAATTAAAAGAGTAGAACGTAATGGTGTGCCTTTGAAAGTAATCAGAGCCACAAGACATGAACTTTCTGAACATGAGATTATTTTAAAAAAAATTGACAAAAAAAGTGGAGGAGCATTGTGGAATATAAATTAATGATTGTTTTGTATTCAATTGATCACATATTTTAAAAATTTAATTGACGAGAATAAAAATAATCTTTAATATCACGCCTACTTTAACGTTACAACGTTAAAACTATCAAATAAAGCGGAGCGGTAGTTCAGTTGGTTAGAATACCTGCCTGTCACGCAGGGGGTCGCGGGTTCGAGCCCCGTCCGTTCCGCCAATTCAAATTTTTTAATTACACTTTATAATATTATTAACATCGCCTACCTGTATTGAATTAAATACTTAAACCTTTCTAAGTCACATTTAATAATGTTTAAAAATGGTTTTTTATAATTATAGGTAGTGCTTCATTTTTATTGGGGACAGTTAGTATTCTCGTGCCGCCCCTACCAACAGTGCTTTTTTATTTATTAACGACCTATTTTTTGAACAATATCTCAGATCGTCTTTATATCTATTTTACTGATAATCATTACTATCAAACTTATATATAAAAAAGAAAGCAACAAAAACAAATTTGTTTGAAATGTTAGCAATGGTCTTAATTGTATTGTAAATTCCTTTCATTTTTATTCATTCCTTATATGTGCTAATTATTTAATTATCATTTTTTTAGCTCATATTGTTTTTTTATTTTATTATTTTAGGAAAAAGTAAGAATGTAGTAGGGTATATTAGCAGTAAAAAATCACAGGGTAAGTTACCCTGTAACAAATGTAAGCCTAACTATAAATAGTTTTATTTAAGATTTTTCTTAATTTCTATAGCAAGCATTGGGTTCCACATGGCACCTGTAGCACTCATGACCGCATCGGCGCCATTATCAATAAACTGACGATAATGTTCACTAGAACTAACACCACCAACACCAACAATAGCAAATTTTAGCTCCATTTCTTTTCGATATTTAGCTAATCTACTTACCATATCTAAACCAGCCCAACGAATTGCATTGCCACAGACACCGCCTTCTTTTCTATTTTCACCTAAGGCAGGATTACCTTTAGCATCAACTGGTTTAGCGGACAGTGTGTTAATTGTACTTAAGCCGTCGATAATAGAACCGACACGAGTCAATAAAGAAACGATCCTTTCATCATCCGGGAAATAGGCTAGTTTTAAAATAAGTGGGCGATCAGGAACAGCTATTTTAATAGCGTTAACAATTCGTTCGACTTTATCTATATCAAAGCAAAGTAGTTTACTTGCTCCTTCGTTTGGGCAACTTAAATTTGCTTCAAGAATAGGCGCATTGGTTTCTCTAACTAATTTTGCAGCTAAAGCATAATCGTTTTCTATTTCTTTATTGCTTTGCGTTCCTTGAAAACTACCAATTACATATTGTCCATGACCTGCAGATTTTACTGCATCAGCCATATCTGGTTGCCAAATATCTGGTGAAAAAGAAGGAACCCCAAAAGAGTTGGTAATTGATAGAGGTTGATTGTAAGCAGTATCAGCTAATACTGTATCTAAATTACACGATAATTTACCTTTAGGATGAACTGATAATACATTCGGTAATGGATGACATTTATGTAGTTTTGTTCGAACTGTTTTATATACGCATAAATCAAATCCATAGGCAAATGCGGCTTTAATGTAGTTTGCATTCAATAAAGGACCTGCCGGTATACCAAATGCTAAATTAACGTCATGGTTTAAAAATTTTGAAGATTTTGTTGGAATTTGCTCAGCTTTATCTAATTGTGTAAAAAGACCAAATGGTCCTTGAGCATAATTATCTTCGTAGCTTATAGAAGGATTATAAAAAGGTGTTAAAGATTCCATACTATCTCCTGATCATGCATGTTCTTAAAGTGAAGTTGGGTATTAGGTTGTAATAAAAATAAAATGAATAAGGTTTTATAGCCAAAAAAAATCCCCCATAAGGAGGATTAAGAAATAGGAACAATAGAGAGTAGAAATATGGGGTTGATTCGGAACTGCCAATTGGAATTAAAGACATTAAGTTATTCTCTATTGTATAAATTTGTACACATTTTATCTGAATAAAATTAAAGTTCAATATAAAATATTAAAAAATATCTAACTAAATGAAAAGGTTATAGTATTTTTTCTAGATTCCTATGTAACTCTCCCCTAAAATAGTACAGCAAAAAAGTAGAAAATTCTCTATGATAAAAGTAAAAGGGGATTTAATGATGAAAAAAATGACTGAACATCAAATCGTCGCTATTTTAAAAGAAGCTGAAGCAGGTATTCCTGTCAAGGAACTCTGCCGTAAATATGGCATGGGTAATTCAACTTTTTATAAATGGCGGGAAAAATACGGCGGCATGGAAACTTCGGATATCAAA